>JAEUJH010000947.1 GCA_016794825.1 Gemmatimonadota bacterium | reverse complement strand
GGAAGCGGAGACCCGCCCGGCCGTCCGCCTGCAAACCCATGTTAGGTGGTGTGGTCCCGGAACTCCTTCCGAAATCGGGCCGCGACAACGAGTGCGATGCATTCGAATGCAGCCCCTAAGGCCAGCGACAACCCACATACGACCGCAAGACGTCCGGAGCGCAATGGCTCCTGGTCTACGGTAGCGAGCGCCAACACCGGACTACCGAGTGCGACTAGGCCGGCGACTGCGCCTGACACCAACCTCGCCCACGTCGCAGATCCAAGCACCGTGCGCAACCCGTCATACGTGGCACCCGCTGCAATGCATAGGATGGCTACGCTAGGGCCAAGGACGGCACCCCATAAGAGCTCTGGTTGTCGGAGCAACCAATAGAGAACGGCACAGCCCAGAGAGATCACGCCAAGCGAGCGCCAGATATTCCTTCCAAAGAGGCTCCACCGACTGAGGTGTTGGTAGCCGTGGAGGCCTCGTATCCCGCCGTCGAACACGACCAGCAACCAGGCGGGGAACCAGTTGATGCCTAGTGCCTGGGCATTCTCCACGAGCCCGCCGCGGACGCTACTTAGACCGGCTATCACGCCGTCCTCGGCAAACCGAAGATCGTCCAACAATCTCGCTCGTTGCCGTAACAGACGCCATCGCGACATAGAGAGATCCTTGCACACCACCTAACGAGTTCGTCTTCTGCTGCGGGCGCCGTGCACCGCGATGCGAGCGGCCGCGCCGTCCACCGGTTCAACATCGGGGCGCGGCCGCGGGTTGTCAAACGGAGGGCGGGGCGCCCGTCTGTCAGGAAGACGTGGTTAGGACCGCGGCGGGCACCGGCGGCCGACCGGCCGACGGCGCCCGGGCCACCGACCGTTGTTGAGCCCGCGTGGATTGAGCCGGAGCACCGGCTCGACGGGCCCCTCTCGACCGCCGCTGCCACCCGGCCGACGGGATCCTGACGAGGACGGGTCCGATCGCTGCGGCCCCCCATTTGGGGGGTGGTCGCGGTCCGCGCCGCCAGCGATCGGACCGACCGCCGCGCCGGGTGGCGAATCGGGAGGGCGGCCGGCCCGGCGAGCAGCCGCCGCGATGGTGCCCGCGCGAGGACACGCGCGATGCCGGCCGCCGGCCCTGATCACTGGTGGCGGCGTGGGTGGTTCACATCAAGTGTGTTCGAGAGGTGGTTCCGACGGCCTAACGCGTTGTGCTTCAGCGGCGGGCGCCCCTCTTCGAGCTAAGCGGCCGCGCCATCCCCACGACAAAGATTAGGGCGCGGCCGCGACTTGGTAAAGCGGAGTTCCGTGGCGCCCGTCCGCTGGAAGCACTGGTTAGGCCGCAACGTGAGCGAGGACAACCACTTACACGCTCTGCCTCCGCTGGAGCGTCTAGAAGCGCAGCCGCCCGGCCCGCCACTCCTGCAACGTCATCTCTGCGGCAAGCCGAAGCGGGCTGGGCGCGCCGCCCGCCAGAGCCTCGAGAACGGCTGCGCCGCGCTCGGGAGCGAATGACAGGGCGTGGGTAGCAGCCCAGCAGCGCACCGCCGGTTCGGCATCGTCCAGGCGTACCGCGAGCGTGGCCAGGCCCACCGGACCACGGCGCCGCAACTCGGCGAAGAGATGCCCGAGATCGTCATGCGCCCGATTAGCCACCCGATGGCGGCCGGACTCGGTCGCCGCCGCGTGAGCCCGGGCGGCCTGGGCGTAGGCGTTGACCAGGTCGGAAGCACTTGCGGCGGCGAGTTCAGCAGGTGTCATCGAACGGTACGCTAAGCGAGTGCAGGGCGATCGGGCGACGGGCGGCCGGGGTTGCGGCCTAGAAGTTATGACTGGGCTGGCCCCCCGCGAACACGTGGGTTAACTCCCGCAGGTTCCCGGAGGCCAGAGCCACACGCGACAGCCCTACCGTCGCCCATACCACCCGGAGGACCAGCCCATGTCCAATATCTACGTCGGCATGGATGTGCACCAGCGGTCGATCACCCTCGCCGTCCTCCCCGCCGGGGCGGCGGCGCCCACCGCCGTCGAGCAGGTGCCCAACGAGCCCGGCCCGCTCCGGCGCCGCCTCGATCGGCTCGCGGAAGCCGGCCCGCTCCAAGCCTGCTACGAGGCGAGTGCGGCGGGCTTCGTCCTCCAGCGAGCCCTGACCGCCTGGGGCCACGCTTGCACGGTGATCGCCCCGTCGCTGATCCCGACCAAACCCGGCGTCCAACGCAAACACGACCGCTACGACGCCGTCCAGCTCGCCCGGCTCTTCCGCGCCGGCGAACTGACCGCGGTGCGGGTGCCGGATCCCGCCGCCGAAGCGCTCCGCGATCTCGTCCGATGTCGAGAGACCATCCAGCGCGAGCTCCTCAAGTCGAAGCACTACCTGCTCAAGTTTCTGGCGCGTCGGGGTGTGGTCTACCGGGCCGGCACCCTCTGGACGCTGCCGCACCTGGCGTGGCTCGAGACCCTTACCCGGGACGGCTCCCCGCTGACCGGCGATGATCGCGAGACGTTCGCCGAGTATTGGGCGTTGTTCCAGTACAAGCGGGAGCGGCGCCTCGTCCTCGACCGCCGCCTCGCCGAGCGCAGCACCGCCCCGCAGGTCGCGCCGATGGTCCAGCGGCTCCAGTGTTTTCGGGGTCTGCAGGTGCATGCGGCGATGGTGCTGGCCACCGAGATTGGCGATTGGCGTCGGTTCACCAGCCCGGGCCAGCTGATGGCCTACCTCGGGCTGGTGCCGCGGGAGCACTCGAGCGGCGGGCGGGAGTGGCGCGGCGGGATCACCAAGGCGGGGAATAGTCACTGCCGGCACGTCCTGGTCCAGGCGGCGTGGAGCTACCGCCATCGGCCGAAAGTGGCGGCGGCGCTTCGGGCCCGTCAGCGGCACCAACCGGCGTCGATAGTGGCCCACGCTTGGAAAGCGCAGCAGCGGTTGCACACGCTGTTCCAGCATCTCAGTTACCGGAAGGAGACGAAGATCGCGGCCGTGGCGGTCGCGCGGGAGCTGGTCGGGTTTCTCTGGGCGGTGATGCAGGACGTCCCCGGTCCGACGACGGGCGCCGCCTGACCGGACGAGGGAGAGAGAGAGAGAGAGAGAGAGAGAGAGGCGGCGGGTGTTCGGGGCACGATCTGGGGGGAACCCTCGCAAGTCGTTATGCGGTACGTCGCAGCCCAACGGAACCCGTGTGTCTAGTTCGAGGTCGCTCCCGACGCATCGACTTCGTGCCGCTCCAGCGGGGTCACCCGCTGACCGGCGTATATCAGCAGGATGATCGGCGAAGCAGCCTCGGCCCCGTCGTGTCACCCACAAGGTCCGATGGCCGCTCGGCCGCACGACCCGTAAGACCGACGGCTTCATCGTGGGGTTCGGCTCTACGGCGTGAACTACGTCGCCGTAGTTGAGACCATAGGCAAAGAATGGGACGTTCCGGAGCTCGAAGAGATCTTCGCCGAGAGGTAGGGCCCAGAGAGCCTCGCCGCCGGTGTGCTCATTCTCCGGAAGCGGTACGTGGACCTTCGTCAGTTTAGGCTCATCAGGCGTGGTCATTCGATATTAGAGCCACTCGGATGTCGGGGCAGCGGCATAACGCATTGGGTTTCAGCGGCGGCCGTCACGGAGCCGAGCGGCCGCGCCAACCTCCAACCAACATGGGGCCGCGGCCGCGACTCCGGAAGAGGAGCCCTGCCCGGCCGCCCGCTGCAAACCCTGGTTGGGCAGCATCGAGCGCAGGCCCCCGCTTAGTCCTTGCCACCGGCGAGTCCGCGAAGCCGACCTTCCCGCTCGGCGATCAGCTTGTCAACTAGGTCCTGATAGTTGCGGACCTCAGTTGGCTTGGTCTTAGGTTCCTTGATGCCCGCTCCCGCCAGGAGCCTCGGCAGGATCTTCTTGCCGTCATCGATCGTGTTATCGATCGCCGTGTTGAACACGTCGATGGTGATTTCCAGATGTCTCTGAACCCGGGGATACCGCGGATCGGTCTTCGGCATCGCGTCTTGCTCTCGGAGGGCCTCGGCGTAGAGCTCCACGCAACGATTCAAATAGCGATACCGGTTGTACAGGAGAACTAAGCTCTTGAGGAGCTCCGGATCCAGTTCACTGAGCACCTGGGCGGCCGAGTCCCAACCCATCACTGACATCTGGAAATCCGCCGGAATGGAGCGCGGGTTCTTGAATCGTGCGTGCGCCTGGAGGAGGAGAAGGTCGGTGTTGAGGAGGACATCAGCCAGGAGCAATCCGGCAGCCTTCCGGCGGTCACGTCTTGGCTTCCACCAGAGCTCGAGAATTGCTGAGCCGCCGGCTCCGCTCAGGATGGCCAGCGCCACAGTACCGAGGCCGGGTAATAGGGCGGTCAGGTAGTCTTGCATGTCAGGAACCTTCGGATGCTGCCCAACGAGTTCGTCTTCTGCTGCGGGCGCCACACCGCGATGCGAGCGGCCGCGCCGTCCACCGGTTCAACATCGGGGCGCGGCCGCGGGTTGTCAAACGGAGGACGGGGCGCCCGTCTGCCAGCAAGACGTGGTTAGGGCCGCGGCGGGCACCAGGGGGCCACTGAACTTCGGCGCCCGGGCCCCCGACCGTCGTTGAGCCCGCGTGGATCGAGCCGGAGCGTCGGCTCGACGGGCCCCACTCGACCGCCATTGCCACCCGGCCCACGGGATCCTGGCCGGGACGGGTCCGATCGCTGCGGCCCCCCCCATTTGGGGGTGGCGGCTGAACTGCCGTCAGCGATCGGACCGACCGCCGTGCCGGGTGGCGAATCGGGAGGGCGGCCGGCCCGGCGAGCATAGCCGCGATGGTGCCCGGGTGGGGACGCGCGCGATGCCGGCCGCCGGTCCCGTTTAGTGGTGGCGGCGGGGGTGGTTCACATCACTTGTGTTCGAGAGGTGGTTCCGACGGCCTAACGCCTTGGAATTGAGCTGCGGAGCCGCGCAGCGGCTCCGTCAGACTCCAATTCCTTGTTATGCCGCCGCTCACCGGGTCCGGCCGGTCCAGTACTTGGGGCGGCGCCGAAAGTGGGCCACGGCGACGACGAACAACCGATCCGCGTCGACACGGTAGACCACTGCGTAGGGAAACCGGGGAACGGCGATGCTTCGGATAGCTGCCGAAAGCGGAGGGCCGAGGTCGGGATGCCCCTCGAGCAACTGGATCGCGCGCTCCGCTGCGCCAAGAAACCGTGCACCCAGGCCCGGTGCTCGGCTCTCGTAGAATTGCGCGGCCTCAGTAAGCTCCGTCCTGGCAAGA
>JAEUJH010000936.1 GCA_016794825.1 Gemmatimonadota bacterium | reverse complement strand
CGACCTGACCGCACCAGGGCGATCAATTGCTGGCGAAACTCCGGCGGGTAGATCCGGGCCGGTTTCGATGTCCTGCGGGCCATATGGGTGGACCCTCCTCCCCCCAAGGGTGAAGTGTCCACGAGATCGGGTCAACTCCAGGTCAGTTCCGGTCGCTGCCCGTGGCCGTGGCTGGTGGACTCACATATACCCGGCTGTCCCTCGGTGCGTTGCACTCCTGTGGCGTCACCGCGGCCGGTGCCGGGTACTGTTGGGGAGCGAACGACGTCGGCCAACATGGCTCCGGCGACGATTCTGCCCCGATCACGCCAGTCGCTGGCGGTCTGGTGCTGGCCACGATCGCGGCGGGTACTCGACACACCTGCGCCGTGACGACCGGAGGCATGACCTACTGCTGGGGCTTCGACGGGGACGGACAGCTGGGTCGGGGGCGGGTCCTGGACCGGCCGACGGCCGTCGCGGGGGGGCTACGGTTCGGCCAACCGTAGGGGTTGGACGCCTCGGTCGATCCGAGTCATCCCGGTCGAGCGGCCACACCGGGTCGACTAGGCGCATGGCCGAAACCCCGCCGGCCTGGCGGGAGGAGTACGCCAAGATCCTCGACTTCCCGGGCGACCGGTATTCTCGAGTATTGGTCGTTCTGGGTTGGGGATCGAGGGCCAGGGTGACGATCCGGGCCGCGTCGGGTATCCGGCGGCGCTCGATGGCCTCATTCCCGAAGGCTGGTGGGGTCGCGACAACCTGCCTGGGTGGGCGGGGAACGGTTCGCCGGGCCAGCCGTTCGACTTGGATCCGATCCGAGCGGCGGGCCGGACATCGGTTGAGTTCCGTCGGAGACACAACATGGGAAAGCCCTCGTCGAACGAACGGATCTACCGGATGAAGGTCGGGTCCGTGTATCCCCACTACGTCGCCAAGGCCGAGAAGAAGGGCCGGACCCGGGAGGAGGTCGATCGGGTCATTGCCTGGCTGACGGGCTATGACGCCAAGGCGCTGCGGGCGGTGTTTGCCGCCGGCACCGACTTCGAGACGTTCTTCGACCAGGCCCCGGCGTTCAATCCGGGCGCCACCAAGATCACCGGGACGATCTGCGGCCACCGGGTCGAGGACATCGAGGACCCGGTGGTCCGGAAGGTGCGCTACCTCGACAAGCTGATCGACGAGCTGGCCAAGGGCCGGCCCATGGAGAAGATCCTCCGGGCCTGATACGGTGACCCCGGCGCCGCGGACGTCGCTCGGCGAGCTTGCCGCCGTCTTTGGCCGGCTCGGGACGATCTCGTTCGGCGGGCCGGTGGTCCACGTCGCCATGATGGAGGACGAGGTCGTCGCACGCCGGCAGTGGCTGACCCGCGAGGAGTTCCTCGACTACGTCGGCGCGACGAACCTCATTCCCGGGCCCAACTCAACCGAGCTGGCCATCCACATCGGGTACTCCCGGCGGGGTTGGCCTGGCCTGGTGGTGGCCGGTGTGTCGTTCATCCTGCCGGCCGCGGTCATCGTGGCCGCCATCGGGTGGCTGTACCTCCGCGTCGGGACCGTGCCGGCGGCCGCGGGGCTGCTCTACGGGATCAAGCCGGTGGTGATCGCGATCGTGCTCCAGGCGCTGTGGCGGTTGGCCAGGACGGCGCTGGCGTCGTGGCAGCTCGGACTGCTCGGCGCCGTGGCGGTGCTCGCGTTTGCCGGGGGGGTCCATGAACTGCTGGTGCTCGGTGGGTCGGGCTTCGTGATGGGGGTATGGCGGGGTCGACCGCGGGACGGACCCGGTCGCGCCGTGGGCTCATGGGGATGGATGCCAGTGGTGGCGGGTGGGATGCTCAGCACCGGGGCGCCGGTGGTGGCAGGAACAGTGCCGTTCAGCCTGGCGGTGCTGGGAGCCACGTTCGTCAAGATCGGGGCGGTCCTGTTCGGGAGCGGGTATGTCCTGCTCGCGTTCCTTCGGCAGGACTTCGTCGAACGGCTCGGCTGGTTGACCGAGGGCCAGCTGCTCGATGCCGTGGCCGTCGGCCAGATGACGCCGGGCCCGATCTTCACCGCGGCCACCTTCGTGGGCTATCTCCTCGGCGGGGGTTGGGGCGCGGTGGTGGCGACGGTGGGGATCTTTCTGCCGGCGTTCGTGTTCGTGGCCCTGACGGGGGTGATCGTCCGCCGCATTCGCCATTCGCCAGCGGCGCGGGCGGTCATTGCCGGGGTCAACGTCGCCTCGCTGGCGTTGATGGCCGTGGTGACCTGGCAGCTGGCCCGGTCGGCGCTGGTCGACCCCCCGACCATCGTCGTGGCCCTCGCGAGTGCCGCCGTGCTCCTTCGCTCGAAGCTCAACTCGGCGTGGCTGGTTCTGGCCGGGGCGATGGTCGGAGTCGCCCGCATGTGGTGAGCGGCGAACGAGGCCACGACACGGCGTCCGGGGGTTCCAACGGTCTTGTTCGGGTTCTCCGGGGCCCGTAGCTTCGACCCAACTCTCCCATGGCGCGGTCCGTGGCCGTGGCCATTCTCAATAGACGCGAGGTGTTCGATGCGTGGGAGTCTCCGATTCGTCGGGTGCGTGGGCGCCGTGTGGTCCGGTCTGGCGCTGCTGGTGCCGGCACCCGCGGCGGGCCAACGGGGAAGCGCAACCCCTCCGGTCAACCCAGCTCCGCTGCTCACGGCCGCCCAGCTCCGAACCCTCGACGAGTACATCGAAACCGTCCGCCAGCAATGGGAGATCCCGGGGCTGGCCATTGCCATCGTGCAGGGCGACTCGGTGGTGTTCGCCAAGGGCTACGGCGTCAAGGAACTCGGCAAGGCCGACCGGGTGGACGAGCGGACCCTGTTCTCGATCGGCTCGAGCGGCAAGTCGATGACCG
>JAEUJH010000926.1 GCA_016794825.1 Gemmatimonadota bacterium | reverse complement strand
GCGAGCGGGCTGGCGCGGCCCGGATCGGCTTCGGGGAGTGCCGGGGTGTCGTCGAACCCGCCTGATCCGTCCGCCCGGCCGACCACCGTCCGGACCACGTACCTCGAGATCACCGATCCCGCGGCCATCGTGCCGGCGCGCCCCCCGGCCGCCGGCGCCGTCCTGACCCGGCTCGTCGCGCCGGCGCCGGAGTTCGTTCGCTTCCTCTATACCGCCATCGGCGGCGACTGGCACTGGCGCGATCGGCTGCCGTGGTCCTGGACCCAGTGGCGCGACTGGTTGTCCCGCCCCGGTCTCGAGACCTGGTGGGCAGCCGTCGACGGCGCCCCTGCGGGGTGGTTCGAACTCGACGCCACCAGCCCGCCCGACGTCGAGATCGCCTACTTCGGGCTGCTGCCGGCCTATTTCGGCCAAGGCCTCGGCGGCTGGCTCCTCGAAGCCGCCCTTCGGCGCGGGTTCGCGCTCGGCCGCCGGGTCTGGGTCCATACCTGCACGCTGGATGGTCCCGTGGCCCTCTCTCACTACCAGGCTCGTGGCCTGGTCCCGTACCGGGTCGAGGAGTCCGTGCTCGATCTGCCGTCTGACCCGCCGGGCGCCTGGCCCGGCGCCCATCGCCCGAGGAGTCCCGCGCCATGACCCTGGCCGATCGCCGTGTCGAATACTCCAAGGCGTCGCTCGACGAACGCGACGTCGCCGCCGATCCGCTCGATCAGTTCGCTCGCTGGTATCGCGAGGCCGAGCAGGCCGAAGTGCCCGAGGCCAACGCCATGACCCTGGCGACGGCCGGGGCCGACGGAACGCCGGCCGCCCGGATCGTCCTCCTCAAGGGGGTCGAGGACGGGGCCTTCGTCTTCTTCACCAACTACCTGAGCGACAAGGGTCGCGAGATCGGCACCAACGCCAAGGCCGCTCTCCTGTTCTTCTGGCAACCGCTCGAACGGCAGGTCCGGATCGTGGGCCGGGCCGAACGATCGTCCCGCGAGTACTCCGAGCGGTATTTCCAGTTGCGCCCGCGCGGGTCGCAGATCGGCGCGTGGGCCTCGACCCAGAGCGCCGCGCTGCCCGATCGGGCCGCCCTCGACCGGGCCTTCGCCGAAGCCGAGCGCCGCTTCGGCGACGGGCCGATTCCGTGCCCCCCACACTGGGGTGGCTATCGCGTGGTGCCCGAATCGGTCGAGTTCTGGCAGGGCCGACCGAGCCGGCTCCACGACCGAGTCCGCTACCGGCGGGACGGAACCGGGTGGGTTCGGGAACGCCTCTCGCCCTGACGACCCCGTGACCTCGCTGACCGGAATCGCCGAGCGCGGCCTGCTCCTCAACGCCGCTCTGGCACTCGGCAAGCTCATCGCCGGCGTGCTCGGGAACTCCTACGCCCTGATCGCCGACGCGGTGGAGTCGATGGCCGACCTCTTCGGCTCCGTGGTGGTCTGGGGCGGCCTCCGGATTTCCGGGCGCGAGGCGGACGAGCGGTTCCCGTTCGGGTACGGCAAGGCGGAAACGGTCGCG
>JAEUJH010000890.1 GCA_016794825.1 Gemmatimonadota bacterium | reverse complement strand
CGGACGGCCTCGGCCCGGGCCTGATCGGCCGGGAGGCCGAGGGCCTTCAGCTCCTCGGTCCGCATGGAGAGATGAAAGTCGAGCTCGGCGTCGACGTCGCCATCGACGGCGTCGGGCCGGCGCCAGGGCAGTCGAAAGAGCCGCCGCAGTTCTCGCAGCATCACGCCTCCGCGGCCTTGAGGACTGACAGGACCGCCGCCGCGTACCGCTGCCAGACGTCGGCCTCGGCCTTGAGCACGGCGCGGCCGCGCCGGGTCAACTGGTAGTACTTGGCTTTCCGCTTGGACTCCGAGACACCCCAGTCCGACTCGATGGCGCCGGCCGCCTCGAGGCGGTGGAGCGCCTTGTAGAGCGCGGCGTCCTCGACGATCAGGACGCCGCGGGTCCGGTCCTCGATCCAGCGCGACACGGCGTAGCCGTGCGCGGGCCCGAGGGTCAGCGACTTGAGGATCAGCACGTCGAGCGTGCCGTGGAGCAGGTCTTTCGGTTCCTTGGACATCGGTCCCTCGGCCAGGGTGGTCATCCGAGAAACCTCACCAGGTGAGGCGTCCCGACAGCCCGAATATCCACCTCACCTGGTGAGGCGTCAAGGGCGGGCGCGGACCCCGGTTGCCGAGCCCGCAGGGACGGGCGGATATTGCGGCACCTTCAACTCCGTCGCCGGCCATGATTCGCGCTACCCTCGCCTCGCTGCTGTCCGTTGCTTCGCTCGGAATCGTTCCGCTGGCCGGGCAGGCGCCGCGCTGGCCGGAGCGCGCGGTCCGGCGGGACATTCCGATGACGAACGCCATCCGGCGGGCCATCGCGGCGGGCACGCGGGATTCGACCGGGCGGCCGGCGGCGCGGTACTGGCAGATCCGGACCGACTACACCATCGAGGCCGAGCTCGATCCGGCCACCTCCCGGATCACGGGGCGGGAGCGGGTTCTGATCCGCAACACCAGCCCGGGCCCCCTGACGCAGATCGCCCTTCGGCTCGATCCCAACCTGTTCCTCGGGAACACGCCCCAGGCCGCGCCGTGGATTCCGGCGGAAGTCACCGATGGGATAGTCATTGCCCGGATGGCGGTCGACGGGCGGCCCGTGGTGACCGGCCCGAGCCGGCCCGGCCCCGCCAACCAGGCGCCCGCCGAGCCGACGGCGGCGGGCCTCAACACGACGCTGGCGCGGATCACGCTGGCGAGTCCGGTGGCGGCGGGGGCGTCGGTCAATCTCGAGGTGGATTGGAGCTTCAAGTTGCCCGGCGGCCCCGGCCAGGGACACCGGATGACGATGCGCTGGGCCGACTCGCTCTATCAGCCGACCCAGTGGTTCCCGCGGGTGGCGGTGTTCGACGACCTCCGGGGCTGGGAGAGCGAGCTCTACCTCGGCCCCTCGGAGTTCTACAACAATTTCGGCCGATTCGACGTGAAGCTCACGGTGCCCGGCGGTTGGATCGTGAGCGGCACCGGCGTGCTCCAGAATCCGGATCAGGTTCTGACCCCCACCGCCCGGGCGCGGCTGGCCCGGGTGCTCGAGTCGGACAGCGTCGTCACCATCGTCGGCGCCGACGAAACCGGGCCGGGCCGCGCGACGGCGCCGGGAGACCGGCTGACCTGGCACTTCGTCGCCGACACGGTCAACGACTTTGCCTGGGCCACGGCCCGCCAGTTCGTCTGGCAGGCGACCCGGGCCACGATCCCCGACAAGGGTCCGGTGCCGATCCACATGGTCTACCTGCCGGGCCGCGCCCGGCTCTTTGCCGACGCGGGGCAGATCACCCGCCACGCGCTCGAGTTCTACTCCAAGCTCTGGTTCCCGTACCAGTTCCCGCAGCTCACGCTCCAGGACGGTCCGAGCTCGGGGATGGAGTATCCGATGGTGATCAACTCGAACCGGGGGGCCGCCGACCACGAAGCCGGCCATCAGTGGTGGCCGATGGTGGTCAGCAACAACGAGACCTGGTACGGCTGGATGGACGAGGGCTTCAATCAGTACATGAACATCCTCTCCGACGCCGACGCCGAGGGCAAGCCCGCCAACCACGACGGCGACGGCCAATCCTACGGTCGGATCAGCGGCAACGAGGCCGAGCCGCCGATGATGTGGAACGCCAACTACGCCGGCCCCCAGTTCTACGGCTTCACCACCTATTCCAAGACGCCGCTGATGCTGTCGATGCTTGGTGGCATCGTGGGCGACAGCGCGGTCCAGCGCGCCCACCGGGAGTGGGGGCGGGCCTGGCTGTTCAAGCACCCCTCGCCTTGGGACTACATGTTCTTCATGAGCCGGGCCCTGAAGCAGGACCTCGGCTGGTTCTGGTACTACTGGCTCTTCACCACCGAAAGCGTCGACGGGTCGATCGCCAACGTGGCGACGGTGGGAACGCGGACGGTGGTGACGGTCCGGCAGGACGGTCAGATGCCGTCGCCGGTCGTACTGCGGGTCCGGCTCGCGCCGACCGGTCCCCGGATCCGGTTGCCGGCCAACGCCACGAGAGTCGACAGCGTCACCGCCGACATCCGCTATCCGGTCGACGTCTGGTTCGGGGGAAGCCGCACGTTCACGGCGCGCCTCGACTTCGGCGGGCGAAAGGTGGAGAGCGTCGTCTTTGACCCCCGCTGCCGGTTTCCTGATCGCGATCCCAGCGACAACGCCTGGCCCCGGGCGACGCCCTCGTCCTGCCGGCGGGGTTGACGAATGACGAGCCACCGCGGTTCTCCCCTGCGTCGAGGGCGGCCGAGTTGACGACGGTCTGGACCCAGCGCAAGATGGTCAACCTGGCGCTGCTCGGCTTCGCGTCAGGGCTGCCGCTCTATCTGACCGGTCGGACCCTGCAGGCCTGGATGCGAGTGGAGCAGGTCGATCTCACCACCATCGGCCTGTTCAGCCTGGTGGCGCTTCCCTACTCGCTCAAGTTCCTCTGGGCCCCGGTCATCGACCGGTTCGTCCCCCCGTGGCTCGGCCGCCGCCGCGGGTGGCTGCTGGTGACCCAGCTCGGCCTCCTCGGCGCCATCGCCCTCATGTCGCTCCAGGATCCCCGGCGGGGGCTCGAACTCCTGGCGCTCAACGCGATCCTGATCGCGTTCTTCAGCGCGTCGCAGGACATCGTCATCGACGCCTATCGGACCGACGTGCTGACGGAACGGGAAATGGGAGCGGGAGCGGCCGTGTGGGTCACCGGCTATCGGGTGGCGCTCTTGGCCACCGGCGCCCTGGCGTTCGTGCTGGCCGATCGAATGCCCTGGCCGGTGGTGTACCTCGTGCTGGCGGCCCTGATGGCCATCGGGATCGGCGCCACCCTGATGGCACCGGAGCCGGTCGGTGCCGAGCCGCCCGCCTCGTTCTCCGACGCCGTCGTCCTGCCGTTCCGGGAGTTCTTCGCGCGCGACGGGGCGACGCGGGCGGTGCTGGTCCTGGTCTTCGTGGTGCTGTTCAAGCTGCCGGACTATCTCGCGGCGAGCATCGCGACGCCGTTCCTCCTCGACACCGGGTTCTCCCAGACCGACATCGGGGCCATTCAGGGCGGACTCGGCATCGCGGTGACCATCGCGGGGGCCTTGGCCGGCGGCGCGCTGGTGGCGCGCCTCGGGCTCAACCGATCGCTCTGGGTCATCGGCCTCCTCCAGGCCGTGAGCAATCTCGGCTTCCTCGGCCTGGCGCTGGTCGGGA
>JAEUJH010000841.1 GCA_016794825.1 Gemmatimonadota bacterium | reverse complement strand
GGCTACGAGGTCGAGTCGGGGCGCCTTCGTCAGCTGACCCGCCGCCACCTCGTCAGCGGGCCGCCTCGCTCGGCGGTCCGCTGGCTTCGGGAGCAGCAGCGCGAGTTGTTTGCCCGGATCCGCGACGCCGAGTCGATCCGGGGCCAGGCGGTGGCGCGGTCGACGGCCGATGCGCCCCAGGCGATCCCGGTGCCAGCCGGGGTCGAGTTGGAGCAGGTGCAGGTGGCGCCGAACGGCCGATTCGTCACCTTCGTCGCCCGCACGGTGGCGACACCCCGGCCCACCACGTCGTACCTCGACTACGTCACCGCCTCCGGTTTCGCGGAACACAGGCTGTCGCGAGCCAAGGTCGGCGAGCCGCAGGACCAGCTTCGTCTCGGCATGGTGGCCGTCGATCCGTCGGTCGATCCGGACAGCGTGGCCGTGACCTGGATCGATCTGCCCGAGGCCGGCGGCCGGCCGACGTTTCCCCATGGCCCGTACTGGAGCCTCGATGGCCGAAGGGCCGTGGTCCAGTTTGCCGGCGCCGACTGGCAGAGCCTCTGGATTGCGGAACTCGATCCGGCCACCGGACGCACCAAGCTGCTGACCCAGGAGCGGGACTCCGCGTGGCTGGGCGGCCCCGCCGTCGTCTCGAGCCGCGGCGGGCCCGCCCTGCTCGAGTGGCTCCCCGATGGCCGGATCGTCTTCGCGTCGGAGCGGAGCGGCTGGAGTCATCTGTACTCGATCGAGCCCAATGGCACGGTGCGGGCCCTGACCAGCGGGCCCTGGGAGGTTCGCGGGGCCGAGCTGTCGCGCGACCGTTCCACCTGGCTCCTCTCGACCAGTCGGGATCACGCCTCCGACGATCACCTCTACCTGATGCCCGCGGCCGGCGGCGAGTTGACCCGGTTGACCGTCGAGCCCGGCCGCCACGTCGGCGCGTTGTCGCCGGATGGCCGCCGGGTGGCCGAACTCTTCGGCAACGCGACGTCGCTGCCGGATCTCTTCGTCCGCGACGCCACTCCCGGGGCCTCGGCGGTCCGCGTGACGGTCAGCGGCAGCGATGAGTTTTTCCGTCGCCGGTTCGTGAAGCCCGAGATCGTCTCGGTGCCCCATCCGGACGGGAAGCCGGTCTGGTTTGCCGTCTACCGGCCGGCGCGTCCCAATCCGGCGCGCGCGGCGGTGGTCCACGTCCACGGTGGCGGGTACCGTCACTTTACCCACCACGGCTGGTCGGTCTACGGCTACGGCCTGCACGTCGGGATGATCCACCATCTGCTCGACCAGGGCTACGTGGTGATGGACTTCGACTATCGCGGCGGAGCGGGGTACGGGCGCGATTATCGCACCGACATCCACCGGTCCATGGGGCAGAAGGACATCGACGGGGTCATCCCGGCCATCGACTACCTCGTCTCCCGGCACGGCGTCGACCGCCGCCGGGTGGGCGTCTACGGGGTGTCGTACGGCGGGTTCTTTACCCTGATGGCGCTGTTCCGGCATCCCGGCCTGTTCGCCGCCGGGATCGCCAACGCGGCGGTGACCGACTGGGCCCACTACTCGCACCAGTGGACGGCCCCGATCCTCGGCGTGCCCGCCGACGACCCCGCGCCGTATCGGCTGTCCAGCCCGATCTACCACACCCGCGGGCTCGCGGATCCGCTCCTGATCACCCACGGGCTGGTGGACGACAACGTCGAGTTCCAGGATGCCGCGCGGCTGGTGCAGAAACTGATCGAAGAGGGCAAGGCGTTCGAGTCGATGTACTACCCGACCGAGCCCCACACCATCCAGACCGAGGCGAGCCGCCTCGACTACACCCGGCGGGCGATGGCCTTCTTCGACCGCCATCTCCTCGGCAAGCGGTAGCGGGACCGCGACGATGATCGGCATCATTGGCGGCAGCGGTCTGACCCGCTTCGACGGTCTCAGCGATCCGTCGTGGCGGCGGGTCGAAACGCCCTGGGGGGATCCGTCCGGCGAAATCCTGGTTGGCCGGATCGAGGGAGCGCCGGTGGCGTTCCTGCCGCGCCATGGCGTCGGCCACCGGATTCCGCCGACCGAAATCAACTATCGCGCCAACATCGCCGCGCTCAAGTCGATCGGCGTCACCGACGTCATTTCGCTCAGTGCGGTCGGCTCCCTGCGGGAGGACCTGGCCCCGGGCACGTTCGTCGTGGTCGACCAGTTCATCGACCGGACCTTTGCCCGGGTCAAGACGTTCTTCGGGTCGGGCCTGGTCGGTCACGTTTCGGTGGCCGATCCGGTCTGTCGTCGCCTCGGCGATCGGATCGAGTCGGCCGGGCGCGAGTTGGGCCTGCCGATCGCCCGCGGGGGAACGTACGTCGTCATGGAGGGCCCGCAGTTCTCGACCCGGGCCGAGTCGGCGCTCCACCGCGGCTGGGGCTGCAGCGTGGTCGGGATGACCAACATGCCCGAAGCCAAGCTGGCCCGTGAAGCCGAGCTCTGCTACGCCACCGTGGCGATGGTGACCGACTACGACTGCTGGCACGAGGTCCACGGCGACGTGACGGTCGACATGGTGGTGGCCGTGCTCCTCAAGAACGCCGAGCTGGCGCGGGGTCTGGTCCGCGCGGTGGTGCCGCGC
>JAEUJH010000831.1 GCA_016794825.1 Gemmatimonadota bacterium | reverse complement strand
AACAGCGAGGCGGCGGTGCTGGCCAACGACCCGATCCTCGAGGGGATCCGGGCCAACACCTTCGACAGCCGAGCCCAGGGCAACACCATCCGAACCGGGTTCGCCAAGCTCCGCGACGTGTCGGCGACGTACACGTTCTCCAGTTCGCTGGCCCGCAAGTTCGGCACCGACCGGATGTCGGTGACGGCGTCGGTCCGGAACCTGGCGACGCTGTGGCGGTCGCAGAAGGAACTGTTCGGGCGCCGGATGAAGGACCCGGAGGGTCGGCTCAACGGCAACTTCTACGCGGGGGATCCGGGCGGCCTGGCCGCCAACCAGCAGGACGTGTGGCCGTCCGCGCGTCGGTTCCAGGTCACGCTCCGGATGGGTCTCTGATGCGCCGCCCGACTTCTACCCCCAATCGTGTTCGACGTGGAGGGAGCACCGGTATGACCTCGCTCATGCGAACCTGGCGGCGCGGGCTCGGGGCACTTGGCGCCCTGGCTGCCCTGACGACGGCCGCCTGCAGCAACCTGCTCGATGTCGAGCTGCCCGGCAAAGTGGTGACCGAACAACTCGACGATCCGGCCCTGGCCAGCGCCCTCGCCAACGGCGTGGTGATCACCTTCGAATGCGGCTGGAGCCAGTACGTGGCCGCGGCCAACGCGATGTCGGATCAGGTGATTTCGACCTCCGGTCTGGGCAACACCAACGTGTGGGGGATGCGGAGCGTCCTCAACACCAACCTGAACCTGACCGACAGCTGCGACGGCGCCGTCGGCGGGTACAACTTCCTGGTCCCGCTCCAGTCCACCCGGGTCCTGGCCGATCAGGCGTTCACGCTGATCGACGGGTTCCCCGATGCCCGGGTCACCAACAAGGCCTTCTTGAAGGCCCAGGTAAAGACCTACGCCGCCTTCGCCACGATTCCGCTGGGCGAAGGGTTCTGCTCGATGGCGTTCAACCAGGGTCCGATCCTGACGCCGCAGCAGACCCTGCAGGACGCGGAGGCGCGGTTTACCGAGGCGCTGACGCTGGCCACCACGGCCAACAGCGCGGACCTTCGTGGGATGGCGCTCCTCGGCCGGGCCCGGGTCCGGCTCGATCTGGGCAACTTTGCGGGCGCCCGGGCCGATGCTGAGCAGGTGGCGGCCAACTACGTCAAGAACGCCACCCGTGGTGCCACCGATCGGCACCGCTGGAACCTGCTGTACGAGTTCCAGAACAATGAGGTCAGTCAGGCGCTGCGCCATACCACCATCGCGCCGGCGTTCCGCGACGTCCGGTGGCAGGGAGTGGCCGATCCGCGGGTCCGGGTCACCAGCACCACCCTGCTCGCGGGTGACAACATCTCGCCGCTGTTCCGGCACGCCAAGGCGCTGACCCGGAGCGATCCGGTGCTGGTCGCGTCGGGCCGGGAGGCCCGGCTGATCGTGGCCGAGGCCGCGGCCCGCAGTGGCGATCTGGCCACCGCCCGGACGGTCATCAACGCGCTCCACACGGCGGCCGCGATCCCGGCGTACGATCCGGGGAACACCGCCACCCAGAACGAGGTGATCGCCCAGGTCATCGAGGAACGGGTGCGCGAGCTGTTCATGGAGTCGGGGGCGCGCTACAGCGACCACCTCCGGTTCCGCGGCACCCCGTTCCAGATTCCGTTCCGGGGCGAGCCCGGCTCGGTGCATCCGAACGGCGTCGACCACCGGAATCAGCAGTACGGAACCACCACGTGCATTCCGCTCCCGCTGTCCGAGACACTCGGCCGGTAGGGCACCAGGGGCTGGGCGCGACGGGTGAGCGAGTCG
>JAEUJH010000812.1 GCA_016794825.1 Gemmatimonadota bacterium | reverse complement strand
TCGCCGACGTAGATGCCGATGTGGGTGATCCGCTTGCCCTTCCCGAAGTACAGGAGGTCGCCGGGGAGGAGCTGGGTGGTGTCCTTGGGGATGTCGATCCCGACCTGGGCCTGCTGGGCGGCGGTGCGGGGCATGTCCTTGCCGAAGAGACCGGCAATCCACTGAACCAGCGCGCTGCAGTCGAACGCCTTCCCCGGTTCCTTGGCGCCCAGCCGGTAGCGGAGGCCGACCTGCTGCTTGGTGACCCGGACCAGCGAGTCGCGCCCGGCCAGGATGGTCCGGCTCAACTCCGCGAACGGCTTGGCCAGCTCGGTCTGTTCCTGAGCATGTGCCACGACCGGCCCGGCCACCATGGCGGCGGCAAGGGCCAGGGACAACGTCGCGGAACGGGCAGGGAACGCCATAACCCTGCCTATATAGCCACCCGTTCGGCCCCTGTCCACCGTAGAAAGTCCGAAGATCAGGGGATGTGCCGGCTCCGGGGCGCGATTATACTCACCCCGTCGCCCCGTCGGGCGATTTCCAAACCCTCAGTTCGAGATCCGGATGCTCAAGACCACTCCGTTCCACCAGCGGACGGCGCCGCTCATGCTGGGGCAGGCCTGGCGGCGCTGGTCCGGCCACACGGTCGCGAGTACGTACGACCTGCTCCACGACCGGGAGTACGCGGCCATTCGGAACGCGGCGGCGCTCTTCGACATCTCGCCCCTGCAGAAGTACCTCGTCAGCGGACCCGGGGCGGGTCGCCTGCTCGACCGGATGGTCACCCGCGACGTCACCAAGTGCCGGGTGGGCCAGGTTCTCTATACGCCCTGGTGCGACGGCGAGGGGAAGGTCATCGACGACGGGACCATTACCCGGCTCGGCGAGGATCGGTTCCGGCTGACGGCGGCGGAGCCCAGCTACCGGTGGCTGTCGATGAACGGCTTCGGCCTCGACGTCACCATCGAGGACGTGTCCGACCCGCTCGGGGCCTTGGCCCTCCAGGGGCCCCTCTCGCGGGCCATCCTCACGGCCGCGGCCGAGACCCCGGTCGACGACCTCAAGTACTTCCGGATGGCGCCGAATCGGATCGCGGGGGCCGCCGTCCAGATCTCCCGAACGGGCTATACCGGCGACCTCGGCTACGAACTCTGGGTTCCCGCCGCCGACGCGGTGGCCGTGTGGGATCGACTGATGGCGGTGGGGCGCGACTACGGGATCGTGCCGGCGGGGATCTGGGCGCTGGACATTGCCCGGATCGAGGCGGGTCTGGTCATGGCGGACGTCGACTATCACTCCGCCCACCGGGCGTTGATCGCGGATCAGAAGTCGTCGCCCTACGAGTTGTCGCTCGACTGGACGGTCAGCCTCGACAAGGGCCGCTACAACGGCAAGCGGGCCCTGGTGGCGGAGCATGCCCGCGGACCGGCCTGGCGGTTCGTCGGGATCGACGTCAACTGGGAGTCGCTCGAGGGGCTCTACGCCGAGCATGGGCTTCCACCCGCCATTCCGAGCGTGGCCTGGCGGGCCAGCGTTCCGGTCTACCGCGACGACCAGCAGATCGGCTACGCGTCGAGCGGGTGCTGGTCGCCGCTGCTCAAGAAGTACCTGGCGCTGGCCCATATCCGGGCGCCGCACTTCGCGCCGGACACCCAGGTGGAAATCGAGGTGACGGTGGAGCATCAGCGGCGCCGGGCCGAGGCCTGGGTCCGGAAGCTCCCGTTCTTCGATCCCGCCCGGAAGAAAGCGTAAGGCGCGCATGGCCAATACCTGGGACGCGATCGTCATCGGCGGCGGGCATAACGGCCTGGTCACCGCGGCGTATCTGGCGCGGGCCGGCAAGAAGACCCTGGTGCTCGAGCGCCGCCATCTGGTGGGCGGCGCCGCGGTGAGCGAGCAGGTCTTTCCGGGGTTCACCTTCTCGGTCTTTTCCTACGTGGTGAGTCTGCTCCGGCCCGAGATCATCCGCGATCTCGAACTGCCGCGGCACGGGCTCCAGATCCTCCCGCTCGAAAGCACCGTCACCCCGCTGCCCAACGGCGACTACCTGGCCGGTTGGGGCGACGCCGACCTGACCCGCCGGGAAGTGGCCCGCCATTCGCTCAAGGACGCCGAGGCGATGGTGGAATTCGGCCGCCTGATGCATCACATGGCAATGGCGGTCCGGCCGATCCTGGGCATGATCCCGCCCGACCCGACCTCGCTCGCGCCGAGTGACCTGGCGGGGCTTCTCAAGCTGGGCGGCCACATGCGGTCGCTCGGTCCGGAGCGCTTCCACGCGCTCTACAAGCTGATGACGATGAGCTCGGCCGACTATCTGGACGAGTGGTACGAGTTCGATCCGCTCAAGGCCACCAAGTCGGCGAGCGGGATCATCGGGACGTTCCTCGGGCCTCGGTCGCCGGGGTCGGCGTACGTGCTGCTCCATCACTACATGGGCGAAATCGACGGGGCGTTCCGGGCCTGGGGTTTTGCCAAGGGCGGGACCGGTTCGATCAGCAACGCGATCGCCAGCGCGGCTACCGCTCTGGGCGCCACGGTCCGATGCGAGGCGGCCGTCAAGCAGGTGCTGGTGAGCGGCAACCGCGCCACTGGCGTCGTGCTCGAGAGCGGCGAGGAGATCAAGGCGCCGCTGGTGGTGAGCGGCCTCGATCCGCGGCGAACGTTCCTCGACCTGGTTGACCCGGGCCAGCTGCCCGACGATCTGGTGCAGGCGGTCCGCCGGTTCAAGTTCCGGGGCTCGTCCGGCAAGGTCAATCTGGCCCTGAGCGAACTCCCCAACTTCACCTGCTTGCCGGGCGTCGGCCCGCTCCACCGCGGCGCGGTGTCGATTTCGCCCAGCGTCGAGTATCTGGAGCGCGCCTACGACGACGCGAAGTACGGCCGGTTCTCGAAGCGGCCGTACATGGACATCGTGTTCCCGTCGATGCTCGATCCGAACATGGCGCCGCCGGGCAAGCACGTGATGAGCATCTTCGTCCAGTACGCGCCGTACCATCTCGAGGGCGGCTGGACCGACGCCAAGCGGGAGGCCTTCGGCGACGCGGTGGTCGACACGGTGGCGGAGTATGCCCCCAACCTCAAGTCGGCCATCCTCCATCGTCAGGTGCTGACGCCACTCGACATCGAGCGGATGACCGGGCTGTCGGAGGGGAACATCTTTGCCGGCGAACTGGCGCTCCAGCAGTTGTTCTTCCTCCGGCCGGCGGCCGCGTGGGCCAAGTACCGGACCCCGATCAAGGGCTACTACCAGTGTGGCGCGGGGACCCATCCGGGCGGCGGCATCATGGGCGCGTCCGGTCGGCTCGCCGCCCTCAAGATCCTGGCGGACCAATGACCAGTCATTTCGATACCGTCGTGATCGGGGCCGGCACCAACGGTCTCGTCACCGCCATTGCGCTGGCCCGGGCGGGCGGCAAGGTGCTGGTGGTGGAGTCGGCCGCCGAGCCCGGTGGGGCGCTCCGCGAGGTCGAGTTTGCCCCGGGGTTCAAGGCGGCGCCGCTGGCCGGGTCGGTGGGGTGGATGCCGCCCGAGGTGGCGCGCGGGGTCGGGATCACCCCGCCGGCGCGCGGGGCGGCCGCCGTGTCGGCCCCCGATGGTGCGGGCGGATGGTTGCAGCTCTCCGCCGATCCGGCCGCCACGGCCGGCTCGATCCGCCGCTTTTCCGCGCGCGACGCGGAGCGGTGGGCGGCCTTCAGCGGTCGGATCCAGCGGCTGGCGGGTTTCCTCGGCGCGCTCTACGTGTCGCCGCCGCCACGGATCGACGCCGATCGACTCGGTGAGATGGTGGCGCTCCTCAAGGTCGGCCAGAAACTCCGCGGCCTCGGCAAGGAGGAGATGGTCGAGGTCCTCCGGACCGTGCCGATGGCGGTGGCCGAGCTGCTCGACGAGTGGTTCGAGTCGGACCTGCTCAAGGGTACGATCGCCGCCGACGCGGTGACCGACCTGTGTCAGGGCCCGATGTCCGGCGGCACCGCCTTCAACCTGCTTCATCATCATGTCGGTGCCCCCGCGGGGGCGATCCGCGCGGTGGGGCTCGGCGACGGCGTCGCGCTGGTGGCCGCCCTGGTGGAGCGGGCGCGGGCCGTCGGGGTCGAAATCCGCACTGGCACCTCGGCGCGGCAAGT
>JAEUJH010000756.1 GCA_016794825.1 Gemmatimonadota bacterium | reverse complement strand
CGTTCGGCTCATAGGGGCCGGTCAGGCCGACGTTGGGCGTTGGCGTCCACGGAGCCGGTTCGATCGGCACCGGCTTGAGCAGGAGGTAGAGCAGCAGGGCCCCGCACAGGACGCCGACGCCGCGCCGGATCACCGCCATGGAATCGCCTCGTGTCGCTGGTGACAGCCCGAAGGTACCGGATAGATTTCAGGGCCCGTTCCCGCGGGCCAAACCGCACCGAACAGACAGAAACCTACCACCGAGAGGTACCCCGTGAGGCTGACAAGTGCCGTGGTGCTGGCGGCCGTCGTCGCCATTGGAGGAACCGGATTCACGACCGGCGCGAGCCGGGCGGACTGGACGTTCCTGGGCCAGCGGCAGGTGAGCGACCGGGCGGATCACGACGTGATCACGGTGACCGGCGCCGAGGGAAAGTTCAGCGCCATCCAGATCCGGGTCCTCCGCGCGCCGGTCGACTTCCATCGGGTCCAGGTCCATTTCCGTAACGGCGGCAAGCAGGAGGTCGAACTCCGCAACACCATCCCGGCCGGGGGTGAGTCGCGTCGGATCGATCTCGAGGGCGACGATCGGGTCATCCGATCGGTCGAGTTCTGGTACGACGCCCGGACCATCCGCGGCCGTCGGGCCGTGGTGCGTCTGTTCGGCCAGCCCTAGGACAAATCGATGTTGTCGGTGGCCTCGGCGGCGCTCCTCCTGTTCTTCGTGATGGACCCGCTGGGCAACGTGCCGCTGTTCCTGTCGGCCCTCAAGCACGTTCCGCCCGCGCGGCATCGGCTGGTCATCCTGCGCGAGCTGGTGATCGCGCTGGCCGTGCTGGTGGCGTTCCTGTTCGGCGGGCCCAAGCTGCTCGAGCTGTTGCACGTGTCCGGGGTGGCGCTGACCGTGGCCGGCGGGGTGGTCATGTTGTTGATCGCCCTCCGGATGGTGTTTCCCTCCACCGAGCGATCGCTCGAGGAAGAGGTGGGGGTCGAGCCGTTCGTGGTGCCGCTGGCCATTCCCTACGTGGCGGGCCCGAGCGCCATGGCGACGGTGCTGCTGTTCACGAGCCGGGAGCCGGACCGGTGGCCGGCCTGGCTGGCCGCGCTGCTCCTGGCCTGGTTGGCGAGTGGGGTGGTGTTGTTCTTCGCGACGGGTCTGGCCCGGGTCCTGGGCACCCGAGGCCTGACGGCCATCGAACGGCTGATGGGGATGCTGCTGGTGGTGGTGGCGGTCGAGATGATCCTGAGCGGTCTCCGGCAGTACCTCGCGTCCTGAGCGGGGTCGCCTCGCGACCGACGCCCCGGGACCTGTCGAGTCGCCCCTCAGACCCGATCGACCAGTCCCGTCCGGGAACGCTCAGACCCGATTGACCAGTCCCGTCCGGGAAATCTCAGACCCGATCGACCAGTCTCCGGGAACTCCAAGAGCGGGCCCGGACTACCATGCGGGAAGGCACCCGAACCCAGCAGGAGAAGGACCATGTCCATCCGTCCCGTCAAACGCATCGTCCAGGCCAAACCCACCATCGAGGGCGCCGGCGTGCATCTCCGCCGAGCCTTCGGCTTCGGCGACACCGCCGATTTCGATCCATTCCTCCTGTTCGACGATTTCCGCGGCGACCGACCGGCCGACTATCAGGCCGGGTTCCCGTGGCATCCGCATCGGGGCATCGAGACGATCACCTACGTCCTGGCCGGCACGGTCGATCACGCCGACAGCCTGGGCAATCAGGGCTCGCTTGGCGCCGGCGACGTCCAGTGGATGACCGCGGGCCGCGGGATTCTCCATCACGAAATGCCGACCGGCGACGCCGTCGGCCGGATGCATGGCTTCCAGCTCTGGGCCAATCTGCCCAGTTCGCTCAAGATGACGGCCCCCCGGTACCAGGACGTGGCCGCCAAGGACATTCCCGAGATCGTCGATGACGACGGAACCCGGGTGCGCGTGGTCTGCGGTGATTTCTGGGGGCAACGGGGACCGGTCGAAGGCATCGCGGCGGATCCGTCGTATCTCGACGTGTCGGTGCCGCCGGGCCTTCGGAAGACCCTTCCGGTGGACACCCATCGGCAGGCGTTTGCCTACATCTTTGCCGGGTCCGGCACCTTCCGCGGGGCCTCCGATCCGTTCGGGGTCCTGACCGAGAAGGCGGACGA
>JAEUJH010000715.1 GCA_016794825.1 Gemmatimonadota bacterium | reverse complement strand
GTTCGTCTTCTACCTGTTCCGGCCCCAGCCGCTTCTCTTCAACCCCGCGCAGGAACGGGCCGTGCGAGCGGCGCAACCGGCGGAGTACGCCGGACTCGAGGCCCGGTTTGCCGAAGCCGCCTCGACCCGGGAGGCGATGGCCCGCCGCCTGGCCGCCCGGCCGGGCGAAGGATCAGGCAGCGCGGACGGATCAGCGGCCTCGGCCTCCGACGGCGACGTCGAGGCCTTCCGGGCCGCCGAGCGGGACGTCGCCGCGGTCCGGGCCGAGGCGCTCGGCCTGGCGGAACGGGTCACCGGCGAGCCGTCGCGGGACGTGAACTACGTGATTCCCCGCTTCGTGATCGAGGAGCTCCCGATCGGCCTGATCGGCCTGTTCCTGGCCGGGATCATGGCGGCGGCCATGTCCAGCATCGCGGCCGAGCTGAACTCGCTCTCCACCGCCACGGTGGTGGATTTCTACCGGCGCTGGGTCAAACCCGACGCGGGCGAGGCCCACCTCCTGTCGGTGTCCAAGTGGGCCACCGGCGTCTGGGGGCTCTTTGCCGCGGTGGTGGCCACCTTTGCGGCGACGTTAGGATCCCTGATCGAGGTCGTCAACCGGTTCGGGTCGTTCTTCTACGGGTCGATCCTCGGGGTGTTCCTGCTCGCGATGATCGGCCGGGCCCGGGCGAGCGGCGCGTTCCTCGGCCTCCTGGCCGGGATGGGGACGGTGGCGGCGGTGACGTTCGGGGCGCCCCACGTGTCGTTTCTGTGGCACAACGTGATCGGCGCGGTGGCGGTCGTGGTCGTGGGGCTCCTGGTGAGCGTGGTCTGGCCCGGGCGGCCGGCGGTGGATCGATGAACTCGCGCGGCCCCGCCGCGGCGGCCCTCCTCGGGGTGGCATGATCGCTCTCCTGCTCCAACTCGCCGCGCTGCAGACCGCGCCGCCGAGGCTCGAGATGTCGGTGGTCATCGATGGTTCGCTCGATGAACCGGCCTGGAGTCGAGCCGCCAAACTCACCGGCTTCTCGCAGTACAGCCCCGTCGACGGGCGCCCCGCGGCCCAGTCGACCGAAATCCTGGTCTGGTACTCGCCGACGGCCCTGCATCTCGGCGTCCGCGCCGCAGCCGAGCCGGGCACGGTCCGGGCCCACCTGACCGACCGCGATCGCGGCATTATTCCCGACGACTACATCGAGTTCCAGCTCGGCACCTTCAACGATGGCCGGTCGGCCTACGTCTTTGCGGTCAACCCGCTGGGCATTCAGGCCGACGGCAGCCTCGTGGAGGGGAACCAGGCGCGCCGTCTGGCGGTCGAAACGGATCGCACCGGCGGCCGGGAGCAGGCCGACCTCTCGCCCGACTACGTCTTCGACTCGAAGGGTCGAGTCACGGAAGCCGGATACGAGATCGAGGTTCGGATCCCGTTCAAGAGCCTCCGGTTCCAGAGCGGTGCCACCCAGGACTGGACCTTTCAGGTCATCCGGAAGAGCGCTCAGAGTGGCCGGGAGGATACCTGGGCCCCGGCCCGCCGCGATGCCGCCTCGTTCCTGGCCCAGCATGGCAAGTTGGTAGGACTCACCGATCTCCGGCGGGGTCTCGTTCTCGAACTGAATCCGATCGTCACGTCCACGGTGGCCGGCGGACCCACCGCCACCGGATGGGAGTACGACGGGGGGCGGCCCGATGTCGGTGGCAACGTCCGGTGGGGAATGACCACCAACCTCACCCTGAACGGCACCGTCAATCCCGATTTCTCCCAGGTCGAGTCCGACGCCGGGCAACTCTCGCCGGACCCGCGTCGGCTGTTGTTCTTCCAGGAAAAGCGACCGTTCTTCCTCGACGGGCTCGAGGCCTTCGCCACGCCCAACCAGCTCATCTATACCCGCCGGATCGCGTTCCCGGTGGCGGCGGCCAAGGTCACCGGCAAGATGGCGGGGACGAGCTTCGGGCTGCTGACTGCCGTCGACGGCAAGGAAGTGTCGCTGTCCGGCCATGATCGCCCGGTGTTCAACGTGCTCCGGGTGCTCAAGGACATCGGTGGCCAGTCGCGGCTCGGTCTGGCCTACACCGACCGGGTCGAAGGCGGCGACTACAACCGGGTCGCCCAGGTGGACGGTCGGGTCGTGTTCGGCGGGATCAACAGTCTTTCGTTCTACGGCGGGGTCAGTCGGACTCGGCACGACGGAAATACGCGGACCGGGCCCACCTGGAACCTGGCGTTCAGCCGGGCGGGCCGGCGGCTCGGATTCAACGCCTCGCTCCACGGCGTGTCGGATCGGTTCGAGGCGTCGAGCGGGTTCACGTCGCAGTCCGACCTGGCCCAG
>JAEUJH010000685.1 GCA_016794825.1 Gemmatimonadota bacterium | reverse complement strand
CGGTCCATCCAGGCCAGCCGATTGATGCTCTCGATCGAGATGACCCGGATCCGGCCCGCCATGATGGCCGGCTCGATGGCCTTGATCAGGAAGAACCGCTCGCACTCGAGGTAGTCCGCCGCCGCCGTCGGGAAGAGGAGGAGCGGATGGCCGCGGTCGCCGTAGTGGACGAGCGGCATGTCGAGCCCGAGGCTCGGGCTGTGCCACCCGTGGATCTTCCGGGGCAGGTTCGGGTCGACGTACTGGTAGTCCACCGGGGCTCTCGGGTCAGGGCAGCGTGCCGACGTCGATGAACGACGGCCGCCGCTGGTCGCGGTAGACGCGCATCCACGCGGGCTGGAAATCGCGGGACGTGGCGCGGTAGATGTCGACGAAGCGCTGGGGATTCCGATCGACCAGCGGGAACCAGCTGCTCTGGATTTGGATCATGAGCCGATGGCCCCGCCGGAAGGTGTGGAGGACGTCGTTGAGTTCGAACCGCAGGGAGGCGGGCTGATTGGGGACCATGGCCTTGGGGCGCTCGAATCCGTCGCGGAATCGGGCCCGCATCACGTCGCCGCGGAGCAGCTGCTGGTAGCCGCCCAGCCGGACCCCGGTCGGGTTCGGCTGGGGATCCGGGGTGTCGTTCGGGTAGACGTCGATCACCTTGACGATCCAGTCGCCATCGCTGCCGCTGGTGGCGACGGACAGGGACACCTGCATTGGGCCGGCCAGCGTCAGGTCGTCGGCGAGCGGCTCGGTCTGGTAGACCAACACGTCGGGACGGGTCGACGCGAACCGCTGATCCCAGACCATGTACTCGTGGGCGCTGCCCGGGCGCTGGGTGGTGATCTTGTCGAGATACGGCACCGGCCGGGCCGGGTCGCTCCAGTACTGATCGAATCCGCGGTCGGTCGGGGCGGGGGCCCGGTCGAACGAGATCGTGCCGCCGGCCCCGAGGTAGAGACGCCGGGAGGCAGTTCCGGCCGGCGGCCAGGTGTCGAACGTCCGCCAGCGATTGGTCCCCGACTCGTACACGTGCGCCTCGGGGAAACGGCCGTCGCCGGTTCCCTTGAGGTGGTGGTTGAAGAACGGGAGCAGGATCTGGTCGATGTAGTACCGGGTCGTCGGGCTGCCCCAGCGGACTTCGCCGAGCTGGTAGCCCTCTTCGAACCACCACTGCCCGTGGTACCAGGGGCCCATCACCAAGGCATTCGAGAGGCCCGGGTTCTGTCGTTCCAGGGTGCGGTACACCTGGAGCGCGCCCCAGGTGTTTTCGGCATCGAACCACGACCCCACCGTCAGCACGGCGGGCTGAATGCCGCGGAGATGGGGCAAGGGCGTCCGGGCCTTCCAGAACGCGTCGTAGGTCGGATGCGCGAGCATCTCGCTCCAGAACGGGATCCGGTCGCCGAAATGCTTTGCGGTCAATTCGGCGATCGAGCCGCCGTTCAGGAAGAACCGGTAGCCGTCGGGGGTGCCGTAGTTGAACGGCGGCTCCCGTTTCCGGGTCGGGGCCGGGCGGGGCACACCGAAGGCGGCCATGAAGTTGAACGCGTCGGCCAGGAAGAACGCGCCGTTGTGGTGGAAGTCGTCGCCCAGGAACCAGTCGGTGACGGGCGCTTGCGGCGACACCGCCTTGAGGGCCGGGTGACCGCTCAGGGCGGCCATCGTGGAATAGAACCCGAGATAGGAAATGCCCCAGACCCCGACCCGCCCGTTGTTGCGAGGGACCTGACGGACCAGCCAGTCGATCGTGTCGTAGGTGTCCGACGCCTCGTCGATCTGCGTCCCGGTCTTGTTGGGATTGAAGGGACGGACGTTGACGAACTCGCCCTCGGACTGGTAGCGGCCGCGCACGTCCTGCATCACGAACACGTAGCCCTCGCGCTCGAAGGCGGAATCGGGGCCGATGCTGCCGAGGAAGGTGTCGGTCCCGTAGGGCGTCCGGGTGAGCAGGATCGGATACTGACGGGCCGAGTCCTTGGGCGCGTAGATCGTGGTGAAGAGCCGCGCGCCGTCGCGCATCGGGATCATGACGTCGGTGCGGGTGTACCGGTCCCACACGCGGGCCGGCTCGGTCATCTGACCGAGGGCCGGCGTGGCAAGGGCCAGGTAACCGAACAGGACCAGGGAGCGCCGCATCAGGACTCCTGGAAAGGCGGGAAGCGGCTCAGAGCCGCGGGAGGGTGACGCCGAGCTGCCCCTGGTACTTGCCGGCCTTGTCGCGATAGCTGGTTTCGCAGACGTCGTCGGCGTCGGCCTCGAAAAAGAGCACCTGGCAGATCCCCTCGTTGGCGTAGATCCGGGCGGGGAGCGGCGTGGTGTTGGAGATCTCGAGGGTCACGTGGCCTTCCCACTCGGGTTCGAAGGGCGTGACGTTGGTGATGATCCCGCACCGCGCGTAGGTCGACTTGCCGACGCAGATGGTCAGGACGTTGCGGGGAATCCGGAAGTACTCGACCGACCGGGCCAGCGCGAAGCTGTTCGGCGGGACGATGCACACGTCGCCCTGGAACTCGACGAAGCTCCGGGAGTCGAACTCCTTCGGGTCGACGATGGCGGACAGGACGTTGGTGAAGATCTTGAACTCCGGGGCGAC
>JAEUJH010000647.1 GCA_016794825.1 Gemmatimonadota bacterium | reverse complement strand
GCCGCGGGCTTCGGCAGCACCTCGATGTCGGCGGTGGCCGTCTTGCCGCCGGCTCGAACCACCACCTTGACGCTGCCCCGGCGGAAGGTGCGGACCAGACCGTCCTGAGTGACCGTGGCCACCTCGAAGGGACCGACACCCCAGAACGGCTGCGTGGCCGTCACCAAGGCCCCCGCGCGATCCCTGGCCACCAGCGTCAGGCGGAGGGAGTCGCCGGCCACCAGCGATGTCCGGGCGGGCGAGAGTTCGACGGTCGCGACCTGAGCCCGCGCCTCCGCGGCGCCACCGATCGCGACCACGGCCATGAGGAGTACCATCCGTCGCATCGTGCCCTCCACCCGATGAGTTGCCATCGATCAGTCCCGCGAGTTGCGGCGCGTCGCGCCGATCCCGCTCAGAAGCTCAAGCCCCCGCCCACCACGACCACCTGACCCGAGATGTAGTCCGACTCGGGCGTACAGAAGAGGTAGACCCCGTTGGCCGCCTCTTCGGGCGTTCCGGCCCGGCCCATCGGGATCATCTGGGTCTCGAACGCCTCGATCAGGGCCGGCTGAATCCCGACCGCGATCTCTTTGCCCTGCACGTCGATCTTGGCCGGCCCGGACCCCAACGGCTGGGTCAGGCGGGTCTTGATGAATCCAAAGGCGACGCAGTTGACCGTCACCCGGTACCGGCCCCATTCCCGGGAAAGCGTCTTGGTCATCCCGACCAGCGCGGCCTTGGCGGACGAGTAGTTGACCTGCCCGGCGTTGCCGCCGAGCCCGGCCACGGACGAGATGTTGACCACCTTGCGAACCACCTCGCGCCCGGCCGCCTGATCGGCCTTGGCCAGCTGCCGGATCGGATCGGCCGCGGCCCGGAGGATCCGGAACGGCGCCTTGACGTGGACGTCGTACATCGCGTCGAACTGCTCGTCCGTCATCTTCTGGATGACGTTGTCCCAGGTGTACCCGGCGTTGTTGACGATGATGTCGATCCCGCCCCAGGTGGACATGGCCAGGCCGACGAAGCGGTTGCCGAAGTCCGGATCGGTGACGCTTCCGGGGCATCCGATGGCCTGCCCGCCCCGGGCCCGAATCGCGGCCACCGCCTCGTCCGTCGGTCCTGGGTCGAGGTCGTTGACCACGACGCGCGCCCCCTGAGCCGCCAGCTTGTCGACCAACGCCCGGCCGATGCCCCGGCCACCCCCCGTCACCAGCGCCACCTTCCCATCGAGCGTGCCCATGTCCTCGGTTCCTTACGCGAGCGCGATCGTCGCCTCGCCCTTGAGTTTGATGTCGCCGGCCTGATCGGCCGCGATCAGATCCACCACCGCCACCCGGCCGGTCGGGCCGTCCTCGTAGCGGGCCAAGCGCGCGGTCGAAGTGATCGCGTCGCCGACCCGGGTGATCGATACGAACCGGGTCGACACCGATCGAAGCCGGGTACCTCCCGCCAGGTCGTTCGCCAGCCGGACCATGCGCGCCATGATCAGCATCCCGTGGGCAAAGACGTCGGGATACCCGGAGGCCTTCGCGAAGTCGATGTCGACGTGAATCGGATTGCTGTCGTACGACGCCGCGGCAAATCGGGCCAGCAGATCGCGGGTGACGGGTGCCTCGGTCCGCTCGGCCAGCACCGTGCCGGGGGCCACCGCCCCGCCGCCGAGTTCGCGCTCAGCCATGGCGCACCACCAGGGATCGTCGCATCGTCACCGCCAGGGTCCCGTCGGCTCGACGCGCTTCCGCGTCGAGGACCACGAATTCCAGCGCGCCGCCCTTCTTGTCGTAGATGTCGGCCACTTTTTCGGTCAGGGTGATCGGCTCGTCGGCGTAGAGCGGCGCGTGGTACTCGAACCGCTGCTCGGCGTGGAGGATCTTGCCCTGCGGAATGTCGAGCAATCGGAGGAAGACGAAGGGGTCCTCCCGATCGAGCATCAGCGAGAAGGGGTACGTCGGCGGAATCGGAATGCCGGCGAGCCCCGCGGCGCGAGCGGCCTCGACGTCGCGGTACATCGGGCGATCGTCGCCGATGGCGTCGACGAAGCGGCGCACCTCCTTGGGCGCCACCTCCACGACGAACGAACCGAGATCCTTGCCGATCCAGCTGCGATCCACCATGCCGGGTCAGTCCTTTTGATAGAGAGTGACGACGCAGGCCCCACCCAGGCCGAGATTGTGCTGAAGCCCGATCCGCGCCCCGTCCACCTGACGCGGGCCGGCCCGGCCCCGGAGCTGGGTGGTCAGCTCGTGGCACTGGGCCAGGCCGGTGGCGCCGATCGGGTGGCCCTTGGACAGGAGGCCGCCCGAGGGGTTCGTCACCACCTTGCCGCCATAGGTGTTGTCGCCGTCGGCCACGAACCGCTCGGCGCCACCCTCGGGGCAAAGACCGAGCGCCTCGTAGGCCAGCACCTCGTTGGTGGTGAAACAGTCGTGGAGCTCGACCACGTCCACGTCCTCGGGCCCGATCCCGGCGGCCTGGTAGACTTTCGCGGCCGCTTCGCGGGCCATGTCGGCTCCGACCGCCCGGATCATGCTCCCGTCGAAGCTGCCGGGCCGATCGGTGGTGAGCGCCTGGGCCACGATCCGGATCGGATCGGCGATCCCGTGCTTCCGAGCAAACTCCTCGGAGCAGACCACCGCGGCGGCGGCGCCGCAGGTCGGAGGGCAGGCCTGGAGCCGGGTCAGGTTGAGGAAGAGATTGGGCGAGGCCAGGACCTCATCGGCCGTCATCGGCTTCCGGAAGATCGCCTTGTCGTTATGCACCGCGTGCCGGCTGGCCTTGGCCCGCACCTCGGCGAACATCCGGGTCGGCGCGCCGTACTTGTCCTGGTACTCCTTGCCGGCGCCGGCAAACAGCCGGATGGCCATCGGCACCTCGCCGGCCCCCTCGAACGTCCGGTTGGCGATGGCCAGGAAATCGTCGAGCGGCGTGGGGCGATCCTGGAACACCGCGCCGAGCGCGCCCGGCGCCATCTGTTCGAACCCGAGCGCCAGGGCGCACTCCGCCTGCCCGGCCGCCACCGCCTGGCGGGCCAGGAACAGCGCGGTCGAACCGGTGGAGCAGTTGTTGTTGACGTTGAAGATCGGAATACCGGTGAGGCCGATCCGATAGAGCGCGGCCTGCCCCGCGGTCGAGTCGCCGTAGATGAAGCCGACGTAGGCCTGCTCGATCAGGTCGTACGCCACCCCGGCGTCGGCCAGCGCCAGGCGGGCGGCTTCGGACCCCATGATCGGGTACGACTCGTTGGCGCCGGGTTTGACGAACGGGATCATCCCGGTCCCGGCGATCAGCACGTTGCGGGTCATGACGGTGGCTCCGGAGCGAGCGCGGCGGTGGTGTGAGGGGTTCGGCGGCTCGAATGTACCAGCCGCCAGCGCACCCTTCAACCGATCGAATCCCGCGTTCGCCGGATCAGTCCCACCTCGTGGCCACCAGACACCCCGAGATAACCAGCCATGGAAGCAATGGGTCGCCCGGCGGCGACTCAGTCGTTGGATGGTGACGTCATTGACCTCCCCGGCCGACAATCCGGCCCGGCCTCCCCGCGATCCCATCGCGGACCTGGATCGACCCTTCGGCCCGCTGACCTCCGGGCGCGAGCACGCCGGCCCGGCCCGCATCGCCGACCGCGACGAAGCCGCCCCATTCGGCCACGCTCACGCCCGCGGCCAGCGCCCACCGCTTGGCGGCACGGAGCGCCTGGTCGGGGGCCAGTCCCGCCACGAGCCCCTGGTAGAATCGATCCATGACGGCGGTCGCGGCTCGGTCGCGGATCGGCCAGAGGGTTCCGACGACGGTCCGGGCGCCGGCCGCCAGGAACGCGGCGGGAAGGCCGTCGATCCCCACTGCCGAGCGACACGCGGCAAGCACCACCACCTCCGCCTCGATCGACCAGCGAGCCGCCACTTCATCGGGGCTGAGCCAGCCGTCGCCGCCGTCGCCGGGCGATAGGGCCAGCGTCGGGCGGCCGCCTTCCGCGTCGACGACGTGAGTGGCGAGGTGGACGACCGAGACGCCGCGGTAGTCGAGGCCCTCGAGCGCGGCCTCGGTTGCCTCCCGACCCGTCATCACCACCCGAGTGCGACCGTACCCGGCCACCCGAACCGCTTCTCGCCCCGAACCGGGCAGGCGCCTGAGCGTCGGACCGGCCCCACCCGAGCGCCCGCTCGGCGCGCGAGGGGCAAATCGAGGGTTGCCCACGGCAACGATGCCGCCGGTTCCGCGTTCGAGCCGGTCGCCGAGCGTAAGCCACACCGCCGCCGACGACGTGAGCGAGGTGGCGAACCGCTCCAGGACTCGACGCTGATCGGGCAGGCGAAGGAGATCGAAGGGGATCCGATCGAGGGGTCGTCCGACCGCGACGACGAGTCGGGTGACCGGTGCCGGCAGCCCGGCGACCAGCGGCTCCACCACCAGCCGGCCGAGTTCCCGGGCCAGATCGATCGGCTCGAAACCCACCGCGGCGACCCGGTGGAACCGATCGATGCTCGCCTCCAGCCGTTCGGTTTCGGGCAGGAGTCGGCCGAACACCGTGTCGCGAGTGACGACCACCGCCGCCGACGGGCCGGCCGTCCCGCCCCAGACGAGGGCGACGAACGCCGCGTCCGGCCCGAGTCGGGTCTGGACCGTGGGCAGGGTCTTCCCCTCGACCCGGCCGGATCCAGGCGGGACCCAGGCCCCGGCCCGCTCAGCGTCGAGTCGCTCGAAGGCCCGGTCGGGCCGGCCCCGGGCAATCAGCTCGGCCACCTCGCGAGCCAATCGATCCGGAGCCCCAGCCATCTGGAGGACCAGTGCGGTGAGGACGATCACCGGCCCGACACCCTGACGCCATCCACGCGGCCGCTCCCCGGAGCAAGTCGACCTCACGGCGCCAGATCGTCCCGAAACCCGCCATCGAGGGGAGCATCACTGGATCCCGTAGGTCACGTTGCCGGCGCAGAGGGGGGTGACGGCAAAGCATTGACGGAGGTTCCCGATCCGGAAGACGACCAGCATCGCCCGGGCGGACAGCATGCCCTGGTCGATCTGGACCGACGACGTGCCAAGGAGTCTCGCCAGCAGA
>JAEUJH010000639.1 GCA_016794825.1 Gemmatimonadota bacterium | reverse complement strand
GGGCTCGGGCCACGGCCAGGGCCGTGGCCGAGTCGAGGCCGCCGCTGAGGAGCACCACCGCTCGCCGGGACATGGTCAGGGGCGGGCGCCCAGCACGTGCGCCAGGGCCGGGCCGAGGGACGGGTGCCGGAACTGGTAGCCAGTGGCCTGGAGCCGCGACGGGACGACCCGGGCGCTGCTGAGCAGCCCCTCGTCGGCCAGCCCGCCGACGAGGACACGGAGGGCAAACGCCGGGACCGCCGGGAGCACCGTGGGCCGCCGCAGGGCATGACCGAGGGCGTCGGTGAAATCGGCGTTGGTGACGGCTTCGGGGGCGACCACGTTGACCGGTCCGTCGACGTCGGTCAGGAGCAGGTGGAGCAGGGCCCCGATGCAGTCGTCGTGGGAGATCCAGCTCATCCACTGCCGACCGGACCCGAGCGGCGCGCCGAGGCCCAGTCGAAACGGCAGCGTCATCTGGGCCAAGGCCCCGCCCGCCGGGGTCAGCACGATCCCGAACCGGGCGAGGACGGTGCGGACCCCGGCCGCCCGGGCCGGAGCCGTCGCCTCCTCCCACGTCCGGGCCACCGACGGCAGGAAGCCCTCGCCCGGGCCGGCCGATTCGTCGAGCTGGGTCTCGCCCCGGTCGCCGTAGAAGCCGATGGCGGAGGCCGACACCAGCACCCGAGGACGGGGGGGCGCCGCCGCCAGCGCGCGGGCCACGGTTTCGGTGCCGCGAGCCCGACTGGAGCGGATCCGCTCCTGCTGCGCCGGCGACCAGCGGGCGCCGGCAATGCTCTCGCCCGCCAGGTGAACCACGGCGTCGACCTCGGCGAGGGCCGCCGGATCGAGCCGCCCCGCGGCCGGATCCCACTCGATTTCGCCGGCCCGGGCGGGGCGGCGGACCAGGCGGACCACCCGGTGGCCCCCGGTGGTGAGGAGGGCGGCCAGCGCCGAGCCGATCAGTCCGGACGCCCCGGAAATGGCCACCGTCAGGCGGGGCCGGTCGGCAAACCGGCCGTGGAGGGCCAGGTCGCCGGCGGTGACGGCGTGACGGTAACGGAAGGTCCGGGCCAGCTTCCGTCTGAGCCACGGCTCGGCCAGCTCGCCTAACGGCCCGCCGGGCAGGTCGCAATCGAGGCGGTCGATCAGGGCCGAACCGCCGGGCGTCGGCTCGAACAGGTGGGTGTGGCGCCAGCGCGAAAACGGGCCCTGCTCCTGGACGTCGACGAACGACCGACCGGGCTGGACCGCCTCGTGGCGGGCCACCCAGGTCGACGCCAGGGGCCCGGTCCGCACCTCCAAGGTCACCCGGCTGCCGTCGGACAGGCCGGGATGCGGCGATACCAGGCGGACCGACTCCCACGGCGGGACCAGGCGCTCGAACGCGCCCGGCCGGGCGTGCCAGGCAAACAGGGTCTCGGGGCTGGCGCCGATCTCGCTTCGCCATTCGAGGATCATGCCCAAAGATAGCCGACCCTCTCCCCCCGTCGGGCCTCTCCCCGTAAATTGAGGCCCTTTCGCGGTTCCCGTTTTCCGGAGGTTACGATCAACACCTCGTCCGCCTGGTCCGTGAAGGACGCCGAGAAGCTCTACAACATGCTGGGTTGGGGGCAGGGCCTCTTCCGGGTCAACACCGAAGGCCACGTCACCGTTCATCCGAATCCCAAGAACGGCAATTCGCTCGACCTGTACCGGCTGGCCCTGGACCTGAGCGCGCAGGGAATCCAGCTGCCGCTCCTGGTCCGGTTCTCCGACATCCTCCAGTCCCGGGTCGAACTGCTGGCCACCGAGTTTTCCCGGGCCATCGAGGAGTTCAACTACGAAGGCAAGTACACCACGGTCTATCCGATCAAGGTCAATCAGCAGCGCCACGTGGTCGAGGAAATCGTCCAGTTCGGCGCGGCGTTCGGGCTCGGCCTCGAGTGTGGCAGCAAGCCGGAACTCCAGGCGGTGCTCGGGATCACCGACCGGACCGACCACCTGATCGTCTGCAACGGCTACAAGGACGAGGAGTTCCTCCGGTTTGCGCTGATGGCCCAGAAGCTCGGCCACACCGTGTTCATCGTCCTCGAGCAGCCGTCGGAGCTCGACTTCGTCCTCAAGATCAGCGAGGAAATGGGGGTCGAACCCACCATCGGGATCCGGATCAAGCTGGCCACCGAGGGGTCGGGGCGGTGGGCCAAGAGCGGCGGCGAGAAGTCGAAGTTCGGCCTCAGCGCGCCTCAGGTCCTGCGGTTGCTCGAACGCCTCGACAGTCTCGGCAAGCGGTCGACGCTCCGACTCCTCCATTTCCACCTGGGGAGTCAGATCACCGACATCCGGTACGTCAAGGCGGCGCTCGAGGAAATCGGCCGCTACTACGTCGAGGTGCGGGAACTCGGCTTCGACCTGACCCACGTCGACGTGGGCGGCGGCCTCGGGGTCGACTACGAAGGCTCCCGCACCACCCGCCCGGCCAGCATGAACTACACGCCGCGCGAATACGCCAACGACATCATCTACGGGTTGGGCACGATCTGCCGGGAACAGGGAATCCCGATGCCCAACATCATCTCCGAGTCCGGTCGGGCGCTGACGGCCCACCACGCGCTGCTCCTCGTCAACGTCACCGACGTCGAGGCCCAGACCGCGCCGCCGGTCCCCCCGGTGCGGCCGGACAGCCACCGGGTGCTGGTCGAACTGCACGAGAACCTCGAGGCCCTGACGCTCGACCGGGTGGACGAGGTCTTTCACGATGCGGTGGCGGCCAAGGAGCGGGCCCAGGACCTCTTTGCCAGCGACGCGCTTTCGCTGCGGGAACTGGCCGAGCTCGAGGAACTGTACCTCTGCACCATGAACGCCATCGCCCGGCTGGTTGCCCACGACCGGGCCGCGTTCCCGGAAATCACCAGTCACATCGAGTCGGCGCTCGTCGATCAGTACTTCTGCAATTTTTCCGTCTTCCAGTCGTTGCCCGACAACTGGGCCATCGATCAGCTCTTCCCGATCATGCCGATTCACCGGCTCGACGAGGAGCCGACCCGGCGGGGAACCCTCCAGGACATGACCTGCGATTCGGACGGCGTGATCGACCGGTTTGCCGGTGGTCGGAAGGGGAAGCCCTGTCTCGAACTCCACCCCTATCGACCCGGTGAGCCCTACATCCTCGGCATCTTCCTGACCGGCGCCTATCAGGAAATCCTCGGCGATCTCCACAACCTGTTCGGCGACACCAACGCCGTGCACATCGAGATCAAGGGCGACGGCTACGAGATCACCGACCTGGTCCGGGGCGACACCGTCACCGAGGTGCTCAACTACGTCCAGTTCAGCAGCCCGGACCTGGTGGGCAACTTCCGCCGCAAGGTGTCGGCGGCACGGGAGCTGAGCCGGAACGAGGCCAACGCCTTCATCGCGGACTACCTGGCCGGCCTCGAGGGCTACACCTACCTCGAAGGGGACATCCCGGTCGGCGAGTCGGCCAACGGCTGACCCGGCCGGGCGGACCAGCGCCGCCTCGGCCGGAGGGCAGGGTGCCAAAACGCAGACGGGCCCGGGAGTCGATCCCGGGCCCGTCGCGTCTTCAGGCGACTTCGGCTAGCGCTGCCCGATCGGCTTGAAATCGCGGATCTCGATGCCGGTGTAGATCTGGCGCGGCCGGGCGATCTTCTGGTCCTTGTCCTCGAGCATCTCCTCCCACTGAGCCAGCCAGCCCGGGAGCCGCCCCACGGCAAAGAGGACCGTGAAGTAGTCCGTCGGGTAGCCCATGGCCTGGTAGATCAGCCCCGAGTAGAAGTCGACGTTGGGATAGAGCTTCCGCTTGATGAAGTACTCGTCCTCGAGCGCGATCCGCTCCAGCTCGAGCGCGATCTCCAGCTTCGGGTTGAGTCCGGTCTGGGCAAAGACGTCGTCGGCGGTCTTCTTGATCAGCTTGGCGCGGGGGTCGTACGACTTGTAGACCCGGTGCCCGAAGCCCATCAACCGACCCTCGCCCTTCTTCACGCTCTCGATGAACGCCGGGATGTTCTTCTTGTCGCCGATGTGGTCGAGCATCTGGAGCACGGCCTCGTTGGCCCCGCCGTGGAGGGGGCCGTACAGGGCCGCGACCCCGGCCGACATGGCCGAGAAGGGGTCGACGTGCGAGGAGCCGACCGCCCGAACCGCGCTGGTCGAGCAGTTCTGTTCGTGATCCGCGTGGAGGATGAGCAGGATCTCGAGGGCCCGCTGGAGCACCTTGTTCGGCTGATGCTGGCCGCCGATCGAGAACATCATGTTGACGTAGTTGCCGATGTAGTCGAGGTCGTTCCGGGGGAACTCGTACGGCAGCCCGCGGGAGTGCCGGAAGCAGAACGCCGCGATCGTCGGGAACTTGGCCAGGAGCCGGACCCGCTGGACGTACCGGTTGGCCGGGTGGGCGATGTCCTTGGCGTCGGGATAGAAGGTCGAGAGCGCCCCGACCGCGCCCAGCAGCATCCCCATGGGATGGGCGTCGTACCGGAATCCCTCGAGGAACTTGATGATGTTGGTGTGGACGTAGGTGTGGTACCGGATGTCGTTGGTCCACTTGTCCAGCTGCGCCTGGGTCGGCAGCTCGCCCTCGGCGAGGAGATACGCGACTTCCAGGAACGTGGCCTTCTCCGCCAGCTGCTCGATCGGGTAGCCGCGATACCGGAGGATCCCCTTGTCGCCGTCGATGTACGTGATGGCGCTTCGGCACGCCGCCGTGTTCATGAACGCGGGATCGTAGGTCATCAGGCCGAAATCCTCCGCGTCCGTCTTGATGTTGCGGAGGTCGGTCGCCTTGATGGTGCCGTCGGAGATCGGGACTTCGTAGCTCTTCCCGGTCCGGTTGTCGGTGATGGTGAGGGTGTCGTTGGCCACCGGGAGCCTCTCTTCTGGGACTCTTGAGATCGAGCAGGGTGATGTGGGAGGGCGGCGCCCCGTCCCCCGCACGCACAAACATAAAGCGGTCACCAAGATCGCGGGAACCGCATCTGGCGATGGTATCGGCGCCCGGCTCGCGAACCTGAGGTGTTTTCGCCCGGAGCGAAGGGGTGGCGGCGGGGATTACCTTTGGCCCGTGCCGCTACCGTCCGACGTTGCCGATCGCGGGCGCGCGATCCTCGCCAGCCTGTTTCCCGAGCCCGCGCCGCCCGGCGAATACGCCCTCGCCTTGGCCTTGCTCGAGGAGGGCCAGGGCCAGAGCCTCGACTTCGGGCGCCTCGTGGCTCGATGGGTCGACCACCAGGCGGGGCCGTTCGAGTGTCCCGCGGTGGCGGCGTCCGTGGCTGGCCTGGCCCAGTTCGGGGCCCCTCCCACGGCCGCGGCCACTGGGCCAGGCCTGGGCGCCGCGCTGGTGACCCTGCCATTCGTGGCGCGCCTGGCCGGCCATCCCCGCAATCTGGTCGCCGGACTGTACCATCTGGCCCGGTTGCTCGATCCCGACCCGGTCGCCGACTTCTCGGCCGTGGCGGTCGGGGTTACGGCGGCGTGTTTCCTGGGGGGGCGGCGCGACTTCGTGCCGGATGTCCTCGAGGTCCTGATCGGGAACGACGCCCCCCCGCCACTGATCGAGGAGGTCCGCCGGGTTCCGGTTTGGCGGCGGGCGGAACCGGGCCCGGGCGCCGATCCCGTCGAGGTCGCCGTCGGGCGGTTGGGCACCCTGCTTTGGGGGGTGCGTCACGATCCCGAGGGCTGGGCCGACCGGCTGGCGGGTTCGGGCCCGTCCGCGGTTCGGCTGGGACGGACCCTGGCGTTCCTTCAGGCCCGGGTCACGTCGGGAGGCTGACGGTGCAGGTGGTTTCGAACCCGCCGCGCACGTTGTAGACGGTTCGGACCGACAGCGCCTTCGGGGCCAGCAGCTTGAACAGGTCCTCGGCCAGACGCGCCGTGGCGTGCTCCTGGAAGATCCCGACGTTCCGGTAGCTGGTGACGTAGTACTTCAGGCTTTTCAGTTCGAC
>JAEUJH010000633.1 GCA_016794825.1 Gemmatimonadota bacterium | reverse complement strand
GATGTCGCCGTTGGCGCTCGACCGCTCGGCGCGGGCGCCGAACGAGATGAGGAGCCGGTCCTCGAACATCTGGATGTCTTCCTGCCCGTAGTACGCGAACGTCCGCTCCGGGGTCAGGTTCTGGCCGACCACGACGTTGGTACCCTGGTTCACGTTCTGCTGACCGGGAACGAGGTTGTCCGTGGTGATCCGCGAGGTGAGGAGGCGACGATCCTCGTACTGGAGACCGGCCGAGGTGGTGAACTGGATGCCACCGCTCCGGAGGGTGTGCACGCCGCTCACGTTCCAGTTCATCTGCCGGCTCTTGCCGTTGTTCTGAATGGCGGTGCCGGGACGGGCCTGGATGACTTCGTAGTAGAGGTCGTTCGGCGACCAGAGGTCGTCGTTCTGATTGAAGAGGTCGGCGCCGCCGGCGGCAATGAGGCGGAGACTCTGCTTCTCGTTGGTGAACGCCTTGTAGGTCAGGTTGAGGCCGCCGGTAAAGCGGTAGGTCTCGGTCTCGTTCCGGGCGAACTTGGCAGTCTGGAGCGGCGCGGACGACACGCCGCCGCCGGTTGACGGGTTGATGAAGCTGCCGTCGGCCTGTTCCCGAAGATCGATGTAGCTCGGGATGTAGGCCAGCGCGTAACCGAAGCACGCGTAGTTGTTGCAGTTGTTACCCCAGCCGCGCTGGTGGACGGCGCGGTTGAACACGCTCGAAACCGAGAGGTCGATCTTGGAGCCAAGGGTTTGGTCGAGATTGACCCGGAGGGCCTGACGGCTGAACCCAGTGTTCGGCTCGATGGCGTTGTCGCGCTTCCAGGTGGCCGACATGAAGTACTTGGTCGACTCGGTGCCGCCGCTGGCGTCGGCCACGGTCTCGTACGACAGCCGGTTCTTGCCCCAGATCTGGTCGTAGTGGTTGTAGGCCTCGAGCGGGTGAGTGGCAAGGTACGTGGTCGCATTGGCGCCATGCGACGCCGCGGCCTCCGCCACGCTGGCGTAGACCCGCGGTTCGTAGCCGCGAAGCTTGTCGAAGGTGCCCAGGCGCTGCGAGACGTTGACCCGGACGGTGCCGGCCTGGCCCCTGATCGTCTTGACCACGACGACGCCGTTGGCCGCCTTGGCGCCATAGATGGCAGCCGCGGCGGCGCCCTTCAAGACCTCGATGCTGGCGATGTCGGCCGGGTTCAAGTCCGCGACCCGGTTGGCCGGGTCGTCCTCGTTGACCGAGGCGCCGTTGTCGATGGTCGACCGGCCGCCCAGGATCCGGGCGTTCGAGTAGATGACCCCGTCGACCACGTAGAGCGGATCGAACGATCCGAGGATGGTGTTCGAGCCCCGGATCTGGAGCTGAACGCCACCGCCCGGCGCGCCGCCGTTACCCTGGATGTTGACGCCGGCGAGCTTGCCGTACAAAGCGTTTTCGATCGTCGGCGACGCCACCTTGGTGAGGTCGTCACCCGAGACGTACCCGATCGACGTCGCCGCCTGACGGCGCTCGACCGTCGTGGCCTGACCGGACACGACGACCTCGTCGAGCTTGAAGACGTCCTGGTCGACCACGAAGTTGACGGTGTTCTGTGACGCGGGAACGATGGCATCCTTCCGGGTGAACCCGATGGCCCGA
>JAEUJH010000628.1 GCA_016794825.1 Gemmatimonadota bacterium | reverse complement strand
GAACTGTTCCAGGTCGGGCCGAGCTCGCTCCTGATCCCCCAACCCTCGCGGGTCGGCGTGGTCACGCTGCTCCGGGAAGTGACCTGGCGGGCGGCCGCGGCCATGGCGCCGTTCGCGATCGGGCTGGCCCTGGTCGGGATCACGGTCGGCCTGCTCCAGACCCGCGGGATCTACTCCTGGAAGCCGGTGGAGCCCGACCTGAGCCGGATCGATCCGATCAAGGGCTTTGGGCGGATCTTCGGAACCGAGGCGGCGGTCAACCTCGTCAAGTCGAGCCTCAAGCTCGTGATCCTGGGCGCCGTCGTCATCATGGTGATTCGGCGGGCCTGGCCCCATTTCGTCGAGCTGGGCGAGGAAACGCCCGCCGACATCGTCTCGGTTCTCTCCTCGTCGACCCTCCGGATGAGTCTGTCCGTGGGTCTCGCGTTCCTGGCCATCGGTGCCTTCGACTACGCCATCCAGTTCTTCCGGATCGAGAAGAGCCTCAAGATGGCCCGGCACGAGGTGGTGCAGGAGCACAAGGAGCAGGAGGGCGATCCCCAGATCAAGGCCCGGATCCGCCAGATCGCCCGGCAACGGGCGCGGCAGCGAATGCTCTCGCAGGTGGCCAAGGCCGACGTGGTGATCACCAACCCGACCCACATCGCCGTCGCCCTCAAGTACGACGTCTCGTTGTCCGGCGCCCCGGTGGTCCTTGCCATGGGCGAGCGCAAGCTGGCCGAGCGGATCAAGGCCATTGCCCGGAAGGCCGGCGTCCCGATGGTCGAGAACAAGCCGCTGGCCCGGGCGCTCCTCGCCACCGGGATGGTCGGGGCGCCGATCCCACCCGCGCTCTACGTGGCGGTGGCGGAGATCCTGGCCTACGTGTATCGGATGAAACAGCGGATGCCGGCGGCCGTCGCCGCCCGCGCTAGGGCGGGGGTGACCACGTGACCGCGCCCAGTCTGTCCGGCATGCCGCCGATCCGGCCGGGGCGACCCGCGGCGTCGGGCGGCGGCGGAGCCGCCAAGCCAGCGACGGCCTCGGGCGTCGCGGCCGTGAAGCCGGCCGTCGGCGTCGGGGCCGAGACCTATCTGGCCATCGGCGTCGTCGTCATCGTCGGCCTCCTGGTGGTCCCGCTGCCGGCCCCAGCCCTGGACGCGCTGCTCGCCTTGAGCATCGGGCTCTCGATCCTGGTGCTCCTCGTGGCCGTCGGGTCGAACGACCCTCTGGAGTTCAGCGTCTTTCCGAGCCTGCTGCTGTTGATCACGCTGCTCCGGCTCGGACTCAACGTCAGTAGTACTCGGTTGATCTTGAGCGAGGGCCGTGCCGGCCGCGTCATCGACGCGTTCGGCGACTTCGTCATCGGCGGCAACTTCGTCGTCGGCCTGGTGATCTTCCTGATCCTGGTGGCCATCAACTTCATGGTCATCACCAAGGGTGCCGGACGAATCGCCGAAGTCGCGGCCCGCTTTACCCTCGACGCGATGCCGGGTCGGCAGATGAGCATCGACGCCGACCTGTCGGCCGGGCTGATCGACGAACACGAGGCCCGGGCCCGCCGCGAGGAGATCAGCCGCTACGCGGACTTCTACGGTTCGATGGACGGTGCCGCCAAGTTCGTCCGCGGCGACGCCGCCGCGGGCATCGTCATCACCGCCATCAACCTGGTCGGCGGGTTCATCATCGGGATGACCCAGCAGGACCTCTCCGCCGCCGACTCGCTCGCTACCTACACGCGCCTGACCGTCGGCGACGGTCTGGTCACGCAGATTCCCGCTCTGATCGTCAGCACCGCCGCCGGCATGCTGGTGACCTACGGGTCGTCGAATCCCTCGATGGGACCGACGATCGGGAAGCAGCTGCTCAAGACGCCGCGGACGATGTTCATCGCGGCCGGCATCCTGGCCCTGTTCGGCGTGGTCCCGGGCCTTCCGTCGATTCCGTTCCTGCTCCTGGCCCTGATGGCGGGCGCCACCGGCTGGGTGGTACGCACCGCCGCCGACAAGCAGGAAGCCGAAGACGAGGCGATCCGCGTGGCGCAGGCGGGGCCCGCCCAGCCGGGCACGGCCGCGCCGATCAAGGACCTGCTGGCCGTCGAGCCGCTCGAGGTCGAGATCGGCTATGCCCTGGTGCCGCTGGTCGACGAGGGCCAGAACGGCGATCTGCTCCGCCGGATCTCGCTCACCCGGCAGAAGCTGGCCCTGGAACTCGGCGTGATCGTGCCGTCGGCGCGGATCCGCGACAACATCCAGCTGCCGGCCACCGAGTACGCCATCAAGCTCCGGGGCATCCGGGTCGCCGGCGGCGAGGTGATGCCGCGATTCCTGCTGGCCCTCGACACCACCGGTGCCGCGCTGCCGATCGAGGGGATCCAGACGACCGACCCGAGCTTCGGGATGCCGGCCGTGTGGATCTCGCCCGACCTGCGCCTCGACGCCGAGGCGGCGGGCTACTCGGTCCACGAGCCGTCGACGGTCCTTGCCACCCACCTGATGGAGACGGTTCGG
>JAEUJH010000613.1 GCA_016794825.1 Gemmatimonadota bacterium | reverse complement strand
CACGTCGGCTTGTTCGGCCGCAACCTGTTCGTGGGGCAGCGGATTCCGCTGGCGGGAGTGGCCCACCAGAACGGAACCGTCCGGTTCGGCCGCGACCCGAAGACCTCGGCCCTCGATGTCGACTGCAAGGCTCACGAACTCGACAACCTGTACGTGGTCGACGGGAGCTTCTTTCCGTCGAGCGGCGCGGTCAATCCGGCGCTGACGATCATGGCCAACGCGCTCCGGGTCGGTGATCACCTGATCGGGAGGTTGCGATGACCGACGCCAGCCGACGAACTCCCGGACGGGTGGCCCGGTGGGCCATCGTCCTGGCCATCCTGCTGGGGGCGGCGCTCGGCGCCGCCCGCCCGGCCGCCGGGCAGGAGCCGAACAAAGGGCTGGCCACACGTGGCATCGCGGTCGCGGACATCGGCTTTACGGTGTCCGACCTCGATCGGAGCATCGGGTTCTTTACCGAGGTGCTCGGTTTCGAACTGGTCGAACGGGGCGAGTCGGACGGAACCGATGTCGAGCGACTGACCGGCGTATTCGGAGCGCGCCTGCTGACGGCCCGGCTCCGGCTTGGCCGCGAAGTGCTCGAACTGACCCAGTACCTGGCCCCCGAGGGCCGCCCCGCGCCCGTCGATGGGCGGGCCAACGACCACTGGTTCCAGCACGTGGCCATCGTGGTGCGCGACATGGACGAGGCCTACCGCGTCCTCCGCCGCGCCAGAGTGCGCCACGCGTCGACCGGACCACAGACCCTGCCGATGTCCAACCCGGCGGCGGGCGGGATTCGGGCGTTCTACTTCAAGGACCCCGATGGCCATCACCTCGAGTTGATCTGGTTCCCACCCGGCAAGGGCGATCCTCGCTGGCAGACGCCTTCGACCCGCCTCTTTCTCGGCATCGACCACACGGCCATCGTCGTGGCGGACACCGAGCGGAGCCTCCGCTTCTACCGCGATCTCCTGGGGTTTACCGTGGCTGGACAGAGCCGGAACTTCGGCCTCGAGCAGGAACGGCTCAACAACGTCGAGGGCGCGAGTCTCCGGATCACGGGGCTGCGAATGCGGGCCGGCCCGGGCGTCGAACTCCTGGAGTACCTGTCGCCCCGAGGCGGCCGACCGTACCCGGCCGACGCCCGACCCAATGACCTCGTCCATTGGCAGACGACGGTTTCGGTCGAGGCCGGCCAGGCGGTGGACCTGGTGGCAACGTCGGGCATGCCGCTGGTCTCCCGGGGACCGTCCGGCGGCGGCCCCGAGCCGGGCCGGGCGTTTCGCCGGGGGGTGGTGGTCCGCGATCCGGACGGGCACGCGGTGCGGGTAGTGGAGCCCTAGCCGCCCTGGCATCTCCCGGTCGACTCCAGCAGATTGGGAGGGCTTTCCCGATCGCGTCAATCTGCCGGAGACCCCCTGATGTCGCTTCGTTCCTGGCTGGGCCGCGGCCTCCCGATCGCGGCCCTTCTCGTTGTCGGGCCCGGCCCGTTGGCGGCCCAACTCCCCACCATTGCCGAGAAGACCCGGGGGCTGGAGCGGATCGACGGATTCGTGCCCCTCTACTGGGACGCCGCCACGGGCAAGCTGTGGCTCGAAATCTCCCGGCTGGGTGAAGAGATCTTGTACGTGAGTTCGCTCCCGGCTGGGGTCGGGTCGAACGACATCGGGCTCGACCGCGGCCAGCTGGGAGGCGAACGGGTGGTCCGGTTCGACCGGATCGGGCCGAAGCTGCTCATGGTGCAGCCCAACTACGGATATCGGGCCATCACCGACAATCCGGACGAACGCCGGGCGGTCGAGCAGGCGTTTGCCCAGTCGGTCCTGTGGGGCTTCAAGGTGGAGGCGGAAAGCAACGGGGCCGTCCTGGTCGACGGGACCGATTTCGTCCTCCGCGACGCCCATGATGTGGTCGGAACCATGCGCCGAACGGGGCAGGGGACGTTTCGGCTCGACGGGTCGCGCAGCGCGCTGTACCTGCCCCGGACCAAGGGCTTTCCGCGCAACTCGGAAATCGAGGCGACGCTCACCTTCCTGACCGACAACCCGGGTCGATGGGTCCGCGACGTGGCCCCGACGCCCGAGGCCGTGACGGTGCGGCAGCACCACTCGTTCGTGGCCCTGCCCGAGCCGGGCTACCGCCCTCGCGAGAGCGACCCGCGGGCCGGGTACTTCGGAATCAGCTATTACGACTACGCCACCCCGATCCATCAGCCGATCGAAAAGCGGTTCATCTCCCGCCACCGGCTCCAGAAGAAGGACCCCGCGGCGGCCATGAGCGACCCGGTGACGCCGATCGTCTACTACCTCGACCGCGGCACACCGGAGCCGATCCGCTCGGCGCTGCTGGACGGGGCCCGGTGGTGGAATCAGGCGTTCGAGGCCGCCGGGTATCGGAACGCGTTCCGGGTCGAGATGATGCCCGAGGGCGCCGATCCGATGGACGTCCGGTACAACGTCATCCAGTGGATCCACCGATCGACCCGCGGGTGGAGCTACGGTGCGACGGTGACCGATCCGCGGACCGGCGAGATCATCAAGGGCCACGTCAGCCTCGGCTCACTCCGGGTTCGTCAGGACCTGCTCCTGGCGCAGGGACTGATCTCTCCGTACGTCCGCGGCGACGAACGCCCGACCCGGGCCGAGGAGATGGCCCTGGCCCGGATCCGCCAATTGTCGGCGCACGAGGTGGGACACACGCTCGGGATCCAGCACAACTACATCTCGAGCGCCCAGCGCCGGGCCTCGGTCATGGACTACCCCCATCCGGTGGTCAAGCTCGCGGCCGACGGGTCGATCGACCTGACTGACGCCTACACCAACGAGATCGGCGAGTGGGACAAGGAGGCCGTCAAGTACGGCTACCAGGACTTCCCGACCGGAACCGACGAGAAGGCCGCGCTGGGACGGCTGATCGAGTCGGCCCGGGCCCGCGGGCTCACGTTCCTGACCGATCAGGACGCCCGGCCCGCCGGCAGCGCCCATCCGACCACCCACCTGTGGGACAACGGGGCCGATGCGGCCGCGGAACTCGACCGGATGATGAAGGTGCGGCAGGCCGCGCTCGCCCGGTTCGGCGATGCGGCCATTCCGGCTGGCGCCCCGATGGCCACGCTCGAGGAAGTGCTCGTTCCGCTCTACCTCCACCATCGGTATCAGGTCGAGGCGGCCGCGAAGGTGATCGGCGGCCAGTGGTATGACTACGCGATGCGCGGCGATGGCACCGACCCGATCCGGGCGGTCCCGGCCGCGCAGCAGCTGGCCGCGTTGGGCGCCATCCTCGCCACGCTCGATCCCGCCGCCCTGGCGCTGCCGCGCGGGATCCTGGCGCGGATTCCCCCGCGGCCCGTCACCTACGGCCCCCATCGAGAGCTGTTCGATCGGTCGACCGGCCTGGTGTTCGACGCCATCTCGCCGGCGGCGGCCGCCGCGGACATCTCGACCCAGTTCCTGCTCAACCCCGAACGGGCGGCTCGACTGGTGCAGCAGCGAGCGCTCGATCCCGCCCAGCCCGGTCTCGATCAGGTCATCGACCGGCTGGTGGCGTTCGTCTTCGATCGCCCGGCGGCCGATGGCTACCGCGCCGAAATCGGCCGGGCGGTGCAACGCGTCGTGGTCGACCGGATGATGTGGCTCGCCGCCTCGGCGTCGATGCCTCAGGTGCGGGCCATCGCCACCGAGAAACTTCGGGCCCTGGCGGCTCGTCCGCTCCCGAGTGGCGCGGGCTCGGCGGACAATCGGGCCGCCCGAGCCCTGATCGCGGCCGACATCCGCCGGTTCATGGAACG
>JAEUJH010000606.1 GCA_016794825.1 Gemmatimonadota bacterium | reverse complement strand
GCTTGCCTTGGGCGCAGGAGGTCCCGGGTTCGAATCCCGGCGCCCCGATTCTGGCGGTTCGTCGGAGCCCGACCTAGACTCGTCTCGGTCGGGCTTTCGTCGTTTGCCCCGGGAGCGCGGCGCGGCCGTCAGTTGGCGCCGTGATACCGCCGCCCGGCCGCCGGGCGGGTTGGCGGGGGCGGCGACCAGCGGCCCGACTCGACGTCGAGCCAGCGCTGGAACAGCCGGTCACTGAACTCGCGGCTCATCCGCTGCGCCTCGGCCTCGCCCCGGGCGGCGAACATCTCGCGGTAGATGTCGGAATAGGATTGCCGCGCGACGTTGATCAGGGCCACGAGGCCATCGTACGCCGCGCCAAAATCCGGGGCGCTGAAGGTGACGGTGTTGTCGCGGTAGTTGATGCCGGGAACGCCCTCGAGGATGGCCAGGCTGGCCGGGGCGTACGCCTTGAGGCCGGCCTCGATCGGTCCCCGGAGCGTCATCGGCTTGGCCCGGTTCCGCTCCGCCACGGCCCGGCGGGCGGCCGCGCGCATTTCGGCGTGGACCGTGGCCACCGGGCGCGGGATGGCGGAATCCGCGGCGGTGGCCTGTTTGGTGACCACGTACTGGATCCAGGGCATCGTGACGAGGTCGCGCTGGAGGCGGTCATCGCCCGTCACCATGATGACCGGAACGCCGACCCGTCCCCAGCTGAATCCGACCAGTTCGCTCTCGGTGATGGTCTTGCCGTTGATCTGGAACTCGATGCCGAGGGTGTAGGTGTGCGAGGCAAACCCGCGGCTCCCGGTCTTCGCGTGCATCCCGACCGCGACGACCGCATCGTAGACGTCGGGGGCGACCAGGTCGACGTACTGCCGGAACGGCCGGTCGCGAAAGACCTGTTTGGCCCTGGGGTCGAGATCGGCCGTGACCACGTCCGGATCCGGGTTGCCGCTGCCGTGGGCGTCCACCACGTGGACCTCGGTGGCGCCGCCGTCGAACAGCCCGCCGATGACCGCGTTGAGGTCGTCGATCAGGTACTTCCGGCCGGTCGGATACGCGTCCTGGTGGTTGAAGCGGAAGGTCGCCGGGTCGCTCTGACCGGCCAGACCCTCCATGTCGTGGTAGACGAGAACCCGAACCCGCTGGGGCGGCGGCGGCGAGCCGGCGCCGAACGACAGGATGGCGGCCATCAGGCCGACGCCCGAGGTCAAGAGAACGGCGGTACGCATCGACGACTCCTAGGTTGATTTGATCCAGCCCCGCGCCCGGTACTCCCACCAGCCGAGGGTTTCGTAGAGCCACTGTCCGAACGCCCGAGTGCGATCGCCGGGGGAGTCGAGCTGACTCCACGCGACGCTCCGATCCGGCGCCGGTCGACAGGTGACGGTCAGGCCGACCCCTTCGAACGCCGCACAGGCCCGCTTGGTGTGGCTGGGCGACGTCACCACCACCACCGAGCGCCAGCCGTGCCGATTGGCGAGCTCTTCCATCCGGACGGCCTCGATCCGGGTGGTGCCCACCGGCGCGAGGATGTGGAGTTCGGGTTCGAGGCCGGCCAGGGCCAGGATGGCGCGCTGATCGGCGTCGGAGGTAACTCGCTTCCCATCGATGTCGGTGTCGACCCGGCTCAGGACCAGGCGGCGCGACACGCCCGAGCGGATCAGGCGGGCACCCTCGAGCAGCCGATCGGTGGCGATCGACGTCAGCCGTCCGTCGTCGGTCAGCGCCGCCGACAGGACCACGACGGCATCGACCGGCTTCTTGGGTAGGGGGTCGGTCCGGATCGTCCGGCGGCCCAGCGTGGCGGGGCCGGGCAGCCACTCGACGGCCAGCATCAGCGCCAGGGCCGCGGCGCCGACCGTGGCGGGAATTCCCTCGCGGCCCACCGTCCCGAGGACGGCGCCGAGGGCAATGGCGAGCCAGTACCAGTCGCTGGCCACGGCGCCGATGACGGCATCGAGGCCGAGCTCCGCGAGGGCCGCCCAGGCCGCCGCCATTGCGATCGCGCCCATCACGGCGGATACGATTCTCTTGCTTCCTTTTGCCGCCATGGTCCTGATCCCGTCGCTGGTCGAGGCGGGTTCGATTCTAGCGACGTCGCGGTCGAAATGCTGGCGCGGACGCCCCCCGGCGTGGCCCCCGTGACCATCCTCCGGCGCCCGGGTATCTTCCGAACAGGGCGCCCGTAGCTCAGTTGGATAGAGCAACAGCCTTCTAAGCTGTGGGTCGCAGGTTCGATTCCTGCCGGGCGCGCTCGCCCCTTCGCCGTGTCGTTTCTTCCCTGGAGTCTCCGTGACGGATGCGTCGCGCTTCGTGGCGGCCCGGGACCTGCTCCTGGCCAATCCCACCGATTACGACCGGGTGCTCCGCGAGTTCCGGTGGCCCCGGCTGGAACGGTTCAACTGGGCCCTCGATCATTTCGATCGCCTGGCCGATCATAACGGCGCTCCGGCCCTGATCTTCGCCTCGCCAGCGGGCGTCACCGCCAGCCACTCCTTCGCCGAACTCAAGGAGCGGTCCGATCAGCTGGCCAACCTGCTGCGGGCTCGCGGCGCGGCCCGGGGCGACCGGCTCCTGATGATGCTCCCCAATCGCACCGCGCTGTGGGAGACGATGCTGGCCGCCATGAAGCTCGGGATCGTCCTCATCCCGGCCACGCCGCAGCTGACCCGCGCCGATCTCGAGGACCGGTTCGGACGGGGTCGGGCCCGGCACGTGATTACCGACGCGGAGGGCGCCGAGAAGATCGGCGCCCTCGGAGCGGACGGTGTCCGCCTGGTCGTCGGCGATTCGCGGCCCGGCTGGCTCGACTATCGGGAACTCGAAGGCGCCTCGCCGATCCTGAGCGATCCCGGGGTGACTCGATCCTCCGACCCGCTGTTCCTGTACTTCACCTCGGGCACGACGGCCCGGCCCAAGCTGGTGCTCCACACTCACCAGAGCTATCCCGTCGGCCACCTGAGCACGCTCTACTGGCTCGGCCTTCGGCCCGGCGACCGCCACCTCAACATCAGTTCGCCCGGCTGGGCCAAGCACGCGTACTCGAGCTTCTTTCCACCGTGGACCGCCGGGGCCGCGGTGGTCGTCTTCGATGCGCCGAGAGCCGACCCCACGGCCGTCATCGAGACGATCGAACGAGCCGACGTCACCACGTTCTGCGGTCCGCCGACTCTCTGGCGGATGATGATCAACGAGGAACTCGGCGGGCGGCGGATCGGCCTCCGGGAGGCGCTCTCGGCGGGCGAACCGCTCAATCCCGAAGTGATCGACCGGATCCGGCAGGCGTGGGGGATCACGATCCGCGAAGGCTACGGTCAGACCGAAACGACGCTGCTCGTGGGGAATTTCCCGGGACAGCCGGTCAAGCCGGGTTCGATGGGGAAGCCCGCGCCCGGGTTCTCGGTCGAACTCCGGCCGCGGCGGGACGAAGAGGCCGCGGCGGACCGGGCCGAAGGGGAGATTGCCGTCTCCCTGGCCGACGAACCGATGGGACTGATGGAGGGCTATCTCGACGACCCGGAGCGGATGGCGGAGGCGCGGCGCGAGGGATTCTATCGCACCGGCGACGTGGCCCTGGCCGATGCCGACGGATACATCACCTACGTCGGGCGGGCCGACGACGTCTTCAAGAGTTCGGGCTACCGGTTGAGTCCGTTCGAACTCGAGAGCGTCCTGATCGAGCACCCCGCCGTGGCCGAGGCGGCGGTGGTCGAGAGTCCGGACCCGATCCGAATGGTGGTTCCGAAGGCGTTCCTGGCGCTCCGGGCCGGCCACGAACCGACCCGGGACACGGCCTTGGCGGTGTTCCGGTTCGTCCGGGAACGGTTGCCGGCGTTCCAGCGGATCCGGCGGGTCGAGTTCGCGGCGCTCCCCAAGACCATTTCGGGCAAGATCCGCCGGGTCGAACTCCGGCTCCGGGAACGAGAGCAGGTGCAGCGCGGCCTGCGGGAACCGACCTGCCACTGGGTCGAGGATTTTCCGGAACTCAAGGGTTAGGCGGCCGGGGCATTATCTTGACGCCCGGATGAAAACGCTCTGGCTGGTTCTGGTCACCATCGCCGCGCTGCCCCGAGTCGCGCCGGCGCAACTCCGCGACGGAGAGCTTCGGGTCCCCCGGCTGTCCCGCCGCCCGGTCATCGACGGGGTGCTCGAGGACGACGTCTGGTCCAAGGCGGCGGTGCTCGATCGCTGGGTCCAGATCAATCCGGGCGACAACGTAACGCCGTACGGCCGCACCGTTGCCTATCTCGGCTACGACGATCAGGCCTTCTACCTGGCCATCCGGGCCGCGGATCAACCCGGCCGGATCCGCTACCGCCTCCACGAGCGCGACGCGATCGTGAGTCAGGCCCAGGACTTCATCGGGATCAACATCGATCCGACCAATGCCCGGCGGCGCGCCTTCACCATCGCCGTCAACCCCATCGGCGTCGAGGGCGACGGCGTCAACGTCGAAGGGACGGGCTTCGAGGAGTGGGACGGGATCTTCGATGTCGCCGGGAAGGTCCGCGCCGACGAGTACGTCATCGAACTGGCCATCCCGTTCAAGTCGATCCGCTACCCGCCCCGGGCCGAGCAGCGATGGGGGCTGTCGCTGGCGCGGTTCTACGGGCGCGACGGTGCCAAGGACTCGCCCTGGCC
>JAEUJH010000502.1 GCA_016794825.1 Gemmatimonadota bacterium | reverse complement strand
TCGAGCTGCCGGGCAATCTGGCGCACCGGCACCTGCCGGGCGGCCATTTCCTTCGCGATCGTCACGTGGTCCTCCCGCAATTTCGCCATGGGCTCCGGGCGGCTGGGTGCCCCCGGAGAGTGCCGTCCTGGACGGCACCGTTAAGTCAGCGGTGCGGGAATTGGGGTCTTCACGCCTGCGGGAATTTGGGTGTTCTTCTACACGGCGGCGCCCGAGCTGGAGCCGCTCGTCGCAATAGAGCCGATGGGTCCGCTTGTGATTGACCCGCCAGCCTTCGCGACGCAGCAGGACATGGACCCGGCGATGGCCATAGCCGTCCCGCTGGCGCGCCAACTTGCACAGCCGCTGGCGGAGCGGGGTCTGATCGGGCCGACGGCTCCGGTAGCTCACCAGGGAGCGCTGGACCCCGGTCGCCCGACACGCCCGCCCCCGGGTGACCCGCAACGCGTCCTGCGCCCAGGTCGCCCACGCCCGGCGCACCGTCGGCCCTAGAATGTTTTTCGGAGCGACTCCTGGAAGATCGTCTTGTCCAAGGTGAGGTCGGCGACCACCTGCTTCAGCCGCCGATTCTCGTCGCGGAGCTCCCGAACCTCCCGCAACTCGCTCACGCCGAGCCCGGCGAAGGGGCGCTTCCACCGGTAGAACGTCGTCTCCGTGTTCTCCAGTTTTCGGCACAACTCCGTGACCGCCACCCCGCTCTCGGCCTGCCGCAAGGCCGCCACGATCTGGGCTTTGGTAAGTCGACTCTTCCGCATCGGTCTGCTCTCCTGGGCGCATCGCCTTTGATCAGACCCGCTCACGCCGCTCTCCGCAAGTCACCCTGGTCCGCGAACGGGGAGGGGGGCGGGGTTGTTCTTGTTACGATTGTCAAGACCACACCTCTATGCTCGCGGATATGGTCCTTACTAATGTTGCCGTCATTATTCGATGCCACTGGGCACCGTTTCACGCCCGCCTAGTTTGCGAGTTATCGGAGTGCCTCGCGATCCCGCTTCACAGAGCTGGCGGCGCCGATCCCTCCTCGACGGCTCGGGCCGTGCGCGGCGAGCTGAGTGCCCTGCTCGGCCTCCACCGCCCTCGGACGCAGTCGCCCACACCCACATCGGGCTTCAGGCGATTGGTCTGTGTCGTTGGGCAGGGTGACTCCGACCCTGCCCACCGACTTGCCACCGCCCCATTTCCCGCGCCATCGCCACGCTCGCCGGAGGGAGTTTCCACGGCAACACTGGCGTCCTGTCACGCAAGGGCCTCCGCCTCTTCCTGCCGTCCCGTCGCACCCTCATGTTTGATCTACCGGCAGGAGGAGCCTCCCCGACCCGGGGCGGTCACCTCGTTCGACCCCGCTAAGACAGGACACTCCATGCGCGTCAGCAAGGGTTTGTTCGCAACGCTGACCCTCCTTGCATCCGGCTCGGGCTGTTCCCGAGATCCCATCGAGGTCGGGCCTCCCGGCCAGGTCGCCATTCATCGCGACGTCTGGGGCGCTCCCCACGTCTACGCCGAGCGGGAGGAGGACGGATTCTGGGGCCTGGGCTACACCACGGCCGAGGATCATCTGGAGGGCGTCCTCCTCCGCTACCTGGCCCTCCGCGGCGAACTAGCCAAGGCGTTCGGCGCCGGGCCAGTGGCCCAGCAGACCGGCCTCCGGGCCACCGCCCTGCCCGGCCGGGCCATTCCCGACCCGGTGGCCGCCGATCTCGAGGCGCGGCGATGGCGCCACCT
>JAEUJH010000500.1 GCA_016794825.1 Gemmatimonadota bacterium | reverse complement strand
CTGGAACGCCTGGCGGACTGGCGGGCCGCCAACCCCGCGTTCCTCGGGGTCCAGTGGGCCTGCGGTCAGGAGACGGCGATCCGGGCCGTTGCCGTGCTCTACGCCGAGGCCAATCTCCCGGGTTGCGCCGACCATCCCGATATCCTCTGGCTCCTCGGCGCGTCGGGTGAACGGATCCGCGATGCCATCGGCTATGCCCGATCGCAGCGCAACAACCACGCGCTCTCGGAGGCCGTTGGTCTCCTGGCGCTCGGGCACCGGCTGGCGGGCCGGCACCCCGAGGCGGCGGAGTGGTTCCGCCTGGGCGACCGCCTGATCCCTGAGCTGGTCGTTTCCCAGTTCGCGCCGGACGGGTGGTACATCCAGCACTCGTTCACGTACCTCCGCCTGGCGGTGGAACAATGTCTGGTGGCGGGCCGGGTTCTGCGGGCCGTCGGGCGTGACCTCGAGCCGGTGGTGCGGGCACGGCTGGCGGCGGCCATGGACCTGATCGACGCGGTGATCGACCCGGCCACCGGCATCGTGCCGAATCATGGTCCGAACGACGGAGCGTTCGTCCACCCGACGACGCTGGCCGAGTATCGCGACTTCCGGCCGCTGTTGACCGCGCTGGCCGGGCAGCTGAGCCAGCCGCTCGCGGCCGACATCGCGCCCGATCAGGAGACGCTGGCCTGGCTCGGACGGCCGCTTCCGGCCGCGGGTCCGGCCCGGGCCGGCGGGGTCCGGGTCGGAGGCTCCGGCTGGGTGGCCGCGCGGCAGGGTGGCACCTTCGCGTTCCTGCGGGCCGGACACTACCAGAGCCGACCCGGGCACTTCGATCCGCTCCATCTCGACGTCCGCCTGGACTCGGCCGAAGTGGTGGTCGACCCGGGGACGTTCCGATACGGCGGGAGTCCGCCGTGGCGCAACGGGCTGGCCGGTCCGGCGGTGCATAACGGTCCGGTGCTCGATGCGGCGCCGGTCAAGGGACCGCGGTTTCTCTGGATTCGATGGCCCAACGCCCGGATCGTCGGAGCGGTGGACCGCGGCCCGGAGACCGTCATCGAGGCGGAGATTCCGGGTCGGGTCCGGCGCGAGGTTCGGGTCACCGCGGAGTCGGTCGAAATCGTGGACCGGTCGGTCGGGGGCGACGGCGGGCTCCGCCAGACCTGGCTGCTCCATCCGGATGCGTCGCCCTCCTGGCTGGCCGCGGAGGACGGCGTCTGGTCCGAGGCGGTCGAGGACGATCCCCGCGGGTGGTTCTCGCCGCGCTATGGGGAGCGGGTGGCGTCGCGGTTCGTGACGGTGGTGCGGGAACGGCCGGGCGACGCCGCCCGGGTCGAGATCAGACGTCGAGGAGCACGATGAAACAGGTTCTCCAGTGGCTCGACTCCGGGAAGGTGGAACTCCGGGACGTGCCGGTTCCCGAGATCGGATCGCATCAGATCCTGGTCCAGAGCCGGGCGTCGCTGGTGTCCGCGGGGACCGAGCGGATGCTGGTCGAGTTCGGCCGGGCGGGACTCCTCGGCAAGATCCGGAGCCAGCCGGACCGGGTCCGTCAGGTCGTCGACAAGATCCGGACCGACGGCCTCTGGCCCACCCTCGACGCGGTCCGCTCGAAGCTCGGCGAACCGATTCCGTTAGGCTACTGCAACGCGGGCGTGGTCCGGCGGGTCGGGGCCGCGGTGTCCGGCTTCCAGGTCGGCGACCGGGTGGTGACGAACGGGGGCCACGCCGAATGGGTCCGGGTGGCCCACACCCTGGCCGCCAAGATTCCGGCCGGCGTGGCCGACGAGGCCGCCTGCTTCGCGCCCCTTGGCGCGGTGGCGCTCCAGGGGATCCGGCTGGCCGCGCCGGCGCTGGGCGAAACGGTCGTGGTCTTCGGCCTCGGGCTGGTCGGGCTGTTGACCGTTCAACTCCTCCGCGCCAACGGGTGCCGGGTCATCGGGATCGACCTCAGCGAAGCGCGCCGCGACCTGGCCCGCGCAATGGGGGCGACGACCCTGGGGGGCGACGGCCACTCGCAGGTGGCCGGCGTACTCGAAGCCACCGAGGGTCTCGGCGCCGACGCGGTGCTGCTGACCCTGTCGTCGAAGTCACCGGAGCCGATCAACCTGGCCGCAGCCATGGCGCGCCCCAAGGGCCGGCTGGTGCTGGTGGGGGTGACGGGTCTCGAACTCGATCGGGAGCCGTTCTTCCGCAAGGAGCTGACTTTTGCCGTCTCGTGCAGTTACGGGCCGGGCCGGTACGAGCCGGACTACGAGGCGGGGCAGGACATCTCGCCGGCCCACGTCCGGTGGACGGCGCAGCGGAACTTTGCCGCGGTCCTCGACCAGATGGCCGCGGGAACCTGCACCCCGGCATCGCTGATCACGCACCGAATCGCGCTGGCGGACGTGGGTCAGGCCTACGATCTCATCACGGGCGACCCGACCAGCCTGGGCGTGATCCTCGAGTATCCCGCGGGCGAGGCCAGGGCGGAACCGACCGTGTCGCGCCCGGTGCGGGCGGCCCGGCCCGGGGGCGGCGCGGTGGCCGGGGTGATCGGCGCCGGGAACTACGCCCGGCGCACGCTGCTGCCGCTCCTGCAGACGGCGGGATTCCCGGTCAAGACCGTGGTGTCCACCGGTGGCGTCGACGCGGCGCTGGCGGGCGATCTGGTCGACGCGGAACTGGTCGGGTCGCAGGTCGGGACGATTCTCGACGACCCCGCGATCGACGTGGTCTTCATCCTGACCCGGCACGATTCCCACGCCGCGCTCGCTCAGCGGGCGTTGGCGGCGGGCAAGCACGTCTTCGTCGAAAAGCCGCTGGCGCTTCGGGAAGAGGACCTCGATCCGCTTGCCGACGCCGCGGCGCGGGGGCCCGGGCTCCTGACAGTCGGTTTCAACCGCCGGTACGCGTCGTTCACGGTGGCGCTGGAGCGACACCTGGCGGATCGGGCGGGCCCGCTCAGCCTGATCTGCACGATCAACGCGGGAGCGCTGCCCGCGCGGCACTGGACCAAGGAGGCGGCCCAC
>JAEUJH010000498.1 GCA_016794825.1 Gemmatimonadota bacterium | reverse complement strand
GGACTGCAACGTGGGGGTGGGCGTGGCGCTCGAGAGTGGCGGCCTCATCGTCCCGGTGGTCCAGCGGGCCCAGACCCTCGACCTGGCCCAGACCGCCGAGCGGCTCGGCGACCTGACCAGCCGGGCCCGCGCCGGGACCCTTTCACCCAAGGAAGTCCAGGGCGGCACGTTCACGATCTCGAACCATGGCGTGAGCGGCAGCCTGGTGGCCACGCCGATCATCATCAACCAGCCCCAGTCCGCCATCCTCGGCGTCGGCAAGCTGCAGCGGCGGGCGGTGGTCGGCCCCGGCGACCGGATCGAGGTCAAGCCGATGATCTACGTGACGCTGACCATCGACCACCGAGTGCTCGACGGGTTCCAGGCCAACGCCTTCCTGACGGAGTGGGTCGAGACGATCGAGCGGTGGCCCGCCTGAGGCGAGCCTAGATCGCCTTGAAGTGCTCGAAGGGCTGCTGGCAGGCCCGGCAGAAGTGGATCGACTTGCACGCCGTCGACCCGAACTGACTTTCCGTGGTGGTGTTCGACGATCCGCAGTAAGGACAGGCCACCGTGCGGGTCGGCCGGCCGAGCGAGACGAGTTCGGTTCCGCCCGCCGTCGGCCCCGGGGGCGCGATGCCGTAGGCCCGGAGTTTTTCGCGAGCCTCCGGGCCGATCCAATCGGTGGTCCACGGCGGATTGTAGACCATCTTGACCGTGATGTCCTTGAACCCCCGCCGTTCCAGCGCGCCCCGGATTTCCCGTTCGATCACCTGGGTGGCGGGGCATCCCGAATACGTCGGCGTCACCTTCACCAGCACCCGCTCGCCGTCGACTTCGGCGCTCCGGACGATCCCCAACTCCACCACGTCGATGACCGGGACCTCGGGGTCCTTGACCTCGTGGAGGAGGTCGATGACCTCTTCCCCGGTGGTCGGCAACCCCGCGGCCCTGGTCACCAGCTCGCCCCTGGGTGGGATCGGGCCACGATCTGCATTTCGGCCAGCAGGTGGCCGAGATGCTCGGTGTGCCGGCCCTTCCGGCCGCCCACCATCCGCATCGGGCCCTTGGGCGGCTGGACGGTGGCCCGGGTCAGCACCTCGGTCACCATCGCTTCCCACTTCGGCTTGATGGCGGCCTGGTCGGGCGCGATTTGCTCGGCCTTCAGGGCCGCGTCGACCGCGTCCTCGTAGAACAGTTCCACCGTCCACGGCCACAGCTCATCGAGCGCGGCCTGGATCCGCCGGTGGCTCTCGTCGGTCCCGTCGCCGAGGCGGACCACCCACTCGCTCGAGTGGCGGAGGTGGTACCGGTTTTCCTTCAGCGCCTTGGCGGCGATCCCGGCCAGATCGTCGTGGGGGCACGACGCCAGGTGCTCGAGGACGAAGTGCGCGTGGGCGGAAAAGAGGAACTGGCGGACCATCGTGAAGCCGAAGTCGCCCCGGGGCAGCTCCAGCATCTGGAGGTTCCGGAACTGGGTCTCGTCCCGCCAGTACGCGAGCTGATCGGCATCGCGTCCCTGGCCCTCGATCTGGCCGGCCAGGTTGAGCAGCAACTGCGCCTCGCCGGTCTGGTCGAGCGCGACGTTGGCAACCGCGATGTCTTCCTCGAGGATCGGACCATGACCGCACCACTCGGCGTTCCGGTGGCCGAGGATCAGGCGGTCGTCGCCGAGCCGAAGCAGGTACTCGAAGAGTGGGGTGGACACTCAGAACACCTTGACCCCACGGGGGGTCTTGTAGAATTGCGGGTGACGGTAGGGCTTGTCGTTGCCGGGGTCGAAGAACGGCCCGGCATCGCCCGGGGCCGAGGCCACGATCGCGCCGCTCGGCACCACCCAGAGGCTCACGGCTTCGCCCCGACGGGTGTAGACGTCCCGCGCGTTCTGCAGGGCGATCTCGGCATCGGGCGCATGGACGCTGCCCGCGTGCTCGTGCGGCTTACCGCCAGGCGCCTGGGTGAACACCTCCCACAGCGGCCACTCTCCGACTCCGTTCGGTCCGGTCGACATTATTTCGATCCTGTCTCAGGCAGCCTGGCCCGCGGCCGGCTGGTGCTTGGCGGCATAGGCGGCAGCGGCTTCCCGAACCCAGGCGCCTTCCTCGTGCGCCTTTCGCCGAGCGGCGATCCGCTCCCGATTCATCGGGCCATTGCCCGCGATGACGGCGTTGAACTCGCTCCAGTCGATCTCGCCGAACTTCCAGTCGCCGGTGGCCTGGTCGAGCTTGAGGTCCGGATCGGGCAGCGTCAGCCCGATGGCCTGCGCCTGGGGCACCGTCAGGTTGACGAACCGCTGGCGGAGGTCGTCGTTCGACTTCTGCTTGACCTTCCAGCGGAGCAAATCGGCGCTGTGGGGCGAGTTGGTGTCGTGGGGCCCGAACATCATCAGCGAGGGCCACCACCACCGGTTCACCGCGTCCTGAACCATGGCCTTCTGGGCCGGGGTGCCGCGGGCCAGCGTGGCGCACAGTTCGTAACCCTGGCGCTTGTGGAAGTTCTCTTCCTTGCAGATCCGGATCATGGCCCGGGCGTAGGGCCCGTACGAGGCGTGCGCCAGCATCGTCTGGTTCACGATCGCCGCGCCGTCCACCAGCCACCCGATGACGCCGATGTCGGCCCAGGTCAGGGTCGGGTAGTTGAAGATGCTGGAGTACTTGGCCGTGCCGTAGAGATACTGATCGATGAGTTCCGCCCGATCGGTGCCGAGCGTCTCGGTGCCGCAGTAGATGTAGAGGCCGTGGCCGCCCTCATCTTGGACCTTGGCGATCAGGCACATCTTCCGGCGGAGGTTCGGGGCCCGGGTAATCCAGTTCCCTTCCGGCAACATCCCGACGACCTCGGAGTGGGCGTGCTGCGACATCATCCGGGTCAACTGCCGCCGGTACTTCTCCGGCATCCAGTCCTTGGGTTCGATCGTCTCGCCTCGGTCGCACCGAGCTTCGAACTCGGCGAGCTTGACGGGATCCTCGGTGGGGGCGGCGGGTTTGGCTTCAGTCGCCATCGTGGTTCCTTGCTGGCGGGGACAAAGGGGACATTGTATCCAATTTACACCACCGAGCGGAGGCTGTCCAAGTCTGCGCCCCACACGGCTTTATCGATTTTTCACACTCCCGGAACCCAGCCCCGGACGTCGGGGTGACCGGGTCCGACGGTGCGGAAGGATCGCCAGGGTGGGCGGAACCCACAACTCGGGGCTACCAGGACTCGTGAAACAGCTGCGCCGGCGTTTCCGGGGGCTCCAGTTCCGGTGCTGATTCGCCCCCGCCGGCGTCGAGGCGGTGGTATCGGCGGTTGAAGAACACGAGCGGTTCCCGGGGGGCCAGGCCGAGGTGCAGATCGGTCACTTGGCCCACCACGATCCAGTGGTCGCCCCCCTCGACGACAGCGGTGGTCCGACAGGCCAGCGCCGCGCCCGCCTCCTCGAGACGAGGCACGCCGGCCCAGGGCACGAACCGGTGTGGAGGCGGCGTCGACTCGCGCCACGATCCGGCAAAGTAGGTCGACAACGCCTGGCTTTCGGCCCGGAGCACGTTGACGCTGAACGGTGTCCCGACCCCGATCAGTTCGGCCAGGCGGGCTCGCTTGCCGACGCAGAAGAGGACCAGCGGCGGATCCAGCGACACCGAGGTGAACGACCCGGCCGTCATGGCGTGGACGCCGCCTTCCACCGGCGTGGCCACGACGGACACCCCGGTCGGGTACTGGCTCAGCACCCCTCGGAACGTGGCGGGATCGAGGCTCACAGGGGCTGCCGACCCGCGAGCAAGGCGCCGAGATCGAAGAACGGCGCCGGATGGAGGAGCTTGCACCGCTGCTTGGCGATCAGGGGGTGGATCTTGGCCAGGTACCCGGCCCACCCCGGATCGGCCCGCATCCGCGCCCGACACTCGGCCCGATGCTCGAAGCTGTCATACGCCCAGAGGTGCACGACCTGGTTGAGCGGCCCGATCTCGGTCACGTAGTAGCCGACGCAGTGCGGCAGGTACCGACGCTGGATCGGCAGTCCCTCGGTGCGATAGATCTCGAGGTAGTCGGGCAACCGACCCATGCGGAAGGTGTAGGTGCGTTCTTCGACGATCATCGTCAGTCGGCCAGGAAAGGGGTTTCGCGATCGCCGCGGAGGCGGATATCGAACCGGAAGACGCCGGAGGGGCCAGCCGGCTCGAGAATGAGCCGGCCTCGCGCCACGGGATCGGTCACCGCCAGGAGCTGTCGATCGGTCTGATTGAGCGGCTCGTCCGGAAAGAACAGTTGGGTCACCAGCGGCCGCATCAGGCCGGAACCCAGCACCATGAGCGACAGGTGCGGCGGGCGGGTCCACGCCTGGCCCGGCACCGGATAGGGACCCGGCTTGAGGGTTCGAAACCGATAGCGGCCGTCGTCGTCGGTCCAGGTCCGACCCCAACCCCGGAAGGCGTCGCCGGCCGCCGGGAACTTCCCGTCGGGATCGGCCTGCCAGAGTTCGAGAATGGCGTTGACCATCGGGTCGCCGGAGCCGTCGAACACCCGACCTTCGAGTTCGATGACCTGACCGGACAGCCGCTCGCCCCGGCGCCCGACGGTCAGGTCGTGATCCTCCGGCCGGATGAACTGGGCGGGAAAGAACGGCCCCGCGGTCTGGAACGCGGTCGGAATCATGGATGATCGTCCTCGAACGGCGTCTCGAATCGGCCCCGCAGCACGAAGTCGTGCCGGAAACCGAGGGCGCCGTCCTGGGTCGAAAGCTCGGGCGCGAACGCGCCGATCAGCCGGAGCCGAGCCGCCTGATCGCGGATGCTGTTGAGCAGGAGATCGCGCTCGTTGAGCGGTTCGCCCGGAAAGTACATCTGGGTCACCAGCCGGCTCGCGAACGCCGGCCCGAAGATCGAAAAGTGGATGTGCGGCGGCCGCCACCATCCGCTCAGCTGCCCTTCGCCATCGAACGGCACCGCGTAGCCGCCCGGCTTGATCGTCCGGATCCGATACTGGCCGCGCTCGTCGGTCATGACCCGACCGACCCCGACGAAGTTCGGATCGATGGGCACCGGCGAGGGATCGTTGTGATGGATGTACTTGCCGGCCGCGTTGGCCTGCCAGCATTCGAGCAGCGCGTTTCGAACCGGCCGCCCGTCTTCGTCGAGAACCCGACCGGTGACCACGATCAGCTGCCCCAGGGCCCGGGGGCGGCCCGGCGCGACGACGGCAAGGTCATGCTCGCCCGGGCGCAGCGCGGCGGGATCGAACGAGGGCCCGGTGGCGTCGGCCGGCGCGCCGATCCGCGGCCACGGCACCTGCCCCGGCGTCCGAAGGAGGCTCTTCCGGTAGCCCACGACCGCGCGGACCGGCTGGGTCGCGTCGTCGTACGGCCGGAACGTATCCGTCATGATCGGATCTCCCGCTCTTCGATGACCAGGCCCTTGAGGGCCGCCGGTTCCAGCGACACGCCGAGTCCGCTCCCGGCCGGCACCGCCATGGCCCCGCCCACGATGTCGAGCCCGGGTCCGACCACGTCGTGGCCGAGCACGTGAAGACCCGAATCGTTGGCCCGGACGATCCCCCCGAACGCCGCGGCCAGATGGAGATTGGCCGCCGTGCCGATCCCGGTTTCGAACAGGCTGTGGATCGCCACTTCGAACCCCGACTGGGTGGCGGCGTCCACCATGGTCCGGAACCGCAGGAAGCCGCCCCACATGTAGAGGTCCGCGAGCACGACGTCGACCGGCGGGCGGCGGCGAGCCGCGGCCAGCTGATCGATCTGGATGATGGCCATGTTGGTGGCGACCGGGGTCGTCAACTCGGCGCGGAGCCGGGCCAGGCCGTCCTGGTCGTCGGTCGGGTCCTCGTAGAACTCGAGCCCGAGCGGCTCGAGCCGCCGGCAGAGGGCAATGGCCTGGGCGGGCGGATATCCGGCGTTCGGATCGAACCGGAGCCGGGCCTCGGGCAGCGCGGCCCGCAGCGCCGTCATCATGGCGACGTCGAAGTCGGCCGACACGGCCGCGCTCTTGTACTTGAAGGACCGGAACCCGAACCGCCTGGCGTGGTCGACCGCGTACGCCACCACCGGTTCGACCCGCGCCGGATCGGCAAACAGCCGGGCCACCTCACGGCGGGACACGGGCTGATCGATGATGACCGCGGGGAGCGGGCACACCAGATCCACCGGCCCGCGGTCGCGCCCGCCTAACAGGCCCCAGACCGGAACCCCCGCCCGCCGCCCGACCAGGTCCCACATGGCCATCTCGACCCCCGCGGCGGCGGACCACCCCATCCGACCCATCCGGTTGTCGAACACCGAGCGGGCAAACCGCTGCTGGAACCCGCGCCGATCGACGGGATCCGTTCCCAGCAGCCCGCCCGCCAGCGACTCGACCTGCCGGAAGACGTCCTCGGTTCCGTGCGCCTCGCCGACGCCCACCAGGCCGTCGCCCGTTTCGAGCGCGATCAGGGTGCGGGTGCTTTCGCGCATGACGTACATCGAACTGACGTAGACCATCCGGAGCGGAAGCCGCACCCTCCAGATCCGGGCCCGCGCGATCGTCGCGGCCCTCACGACCCCACCCCCACGACCGCAAAGGGCCGCTCGTTGGCCAAGGCGGCCTGGTATGCCGCTCGGGCGGCCCGGACCCCGCTTCCGCCGAGGAGCGCGAGCGCCGGCTCGTCCGCGCGGATCCCGAGCGAGGTCATCGGCAGCGACGCCGCCAACTCGACCGCGTGATCGAGCCCGATCGGACCGGCGCCCCGGGCGTCGAGGCCGATCTCCACCTGACGGACCCGACACCAGCCGTCGAGCCGGAGCACGGCGCCGATTCCCCATTGCCGCGGGTCGATGACGATGGCGGCCGCGTCGGCTCGATCGGTCTCGTCGATCAGACGGTCGAACTCGCCGGGTTCCACCGAGGCGGCGAGTTCGTCACCGCGCCACGGACCTGGCTCACAGGCCGTTCCGCCGAGCCACTCGCGCACCGACAGGCCGGCCCCGACCGCCGCCAGCTCGAAGCACGCGCTGTCGAGCGCCGCGAACGCGAGCCACTCCGCGCCGGGTTGCCGCGGCCGGTCGCGCCAGCGCTCGTCGGCCGACCACGCCGATCGGCCGAGCAACCCCGACGCCAGCGCCAGGATCCGACCCGACACTTCCGGATCGGCCGGCGCCTCGGCCCAGCCCCAGGCGCCGCGCCCGTCCCGGGCCCCGATCAGCAACGCCTCGGCCCGCCAATGAAGCGCGATACCCTCGATGGTCCGGTCGGTCATCGTCGTCGCCGCCTAACCATCGCGCCGGACCCCGGGCAGGTCGGGAATCGGCACCCCGGCGTCGATGGCCGCCAGTTTTTCGGCTTCGCGCGCCACCGCGGCCTGGGCTCGGGCCAGCACCTCGGCCACGAGATCGCGCGGCACGAACACCACCCCCGCCGCGTCCGCGAGCACCAGGTCGCCGGGCTGGACGTTGACGCCTCCGATGAGGACCGGCCGGTTGATGGCCAGGGTCTCGAGCCGGTACTTCCCGGTCAGCGGGCTGCCGCCCCGGCTCCAGATCGGGTAGTCGAGCGCCCGGCTCGACTCGAGATCGCGAACCGAGCCGTCGACGATGGCGCCGAGTTCGCCCTGCCGCTTCCCGATCCGGGCCGAGATCCGACCCATGGCCGAAATACCCTGGACGCCTTTCACCACCAGCACGTCGCCCGGCTCGGCCAGATTGTGCGCCTCGATGTCGGCAAGGCCGTTCTCGCCGGCCGCGGCGCGCTCGACGATGGCCGCGGGGCTCGCGACCGGTCGGTCCCGAACGGTGCAGTCCACCGTCAGCGCCCGGCCCACGATCCGGCTCCCGGGAATCGAGGGCCCGAGCACCGAGGCCGGCACCGCGCCGACCAGCCCGAACCGATCGAGGATGTCGGAGACGGTGCTGGTCAGATCGGCCAGCGCCCGATAGCCGGCCAGAACCTCGGGGGCG
>JAEUJH010000463.1 GCA_016794825.1 Gemmatimonadota bacterium | reverse complement strand
CGTCGTTGCAGCAGCAACATCGGGTCGCTAACTTTGCAGCAGAATGACCGCCATCCGACCGCAGCCCAGCCCGGCTCCCGCGCCCACCGTCTCCAAGGCCGTCGTCCGCGCCGCGGCGTTGCTGGGCCTGAGCCAGGCCGTTCTGGCCGAGATTTTGGGCATCAGCCGGGCCACCGCGTCGCGCCTGGTGGCTGGTTCGTACCAGCTCGAGCCGCGCCGCCCCAAGGAGTGGGAGCTGGCGCTCCTGTTCGTCCGGATGTTCCGGTCCCTCGATGCGTTGGTGGGACACGAAGACGCGGCCCGGGCCTGGCTGCGGGGTCCCAACCAGGCGTTCTCCCGCCCGCCCATCGACGAAGTCCGGACGGCCGAGGGGCTGGTCCGAGTCGTCCAGTACCTCGATGCGGTCCGTGGCCGGGTTTGAGGGTTCCCCGCGGGCCGTCCGCCTGGCGCTCTGGCGCGCGGTGGAGGCCCAGCACGTGATCTCGACGATGGTGCTCGTCGACACCCAGGCGGAGCAGGAACTCCTCGAGAGTCTGCTCGAACAGGCCAAGCCGCCGATACCCGCCCCGGCCGGTCGGCTCCACTATCTCCTGTTCACGCCGTTCCGCTACCCGCCGACCGGGTACGGATCGCGGTTCCGCCGCCCCGGCGACGCCGGGGTCTTCTACGGGGCCGACGAGGTCCGAACCGCCTGCGCCGAGGTCGGCTACTGGCGGTGGCGCTTCCTGCTCGACGCGGGCCTCGAGCGAATCGATCCGCGGCCCCAAACCGTATTCCAGGTTGCGATTCGGGGGCCGGCCATCGACCTTCGCCAGGCCCCGTGGGTGGCCCGCCGGAAGCGGTGGACCGACCCCGTGAACTACGACGCGTGCCAGACCCTGGCCGCCGAAGCGAGGAGCCGAGGGGTGGCGGTCATTCGATACGAATCGGTCAGGGATCCAGCGCATGGCGGGGCGGCCGCGGTCCTCGCGCCGGCCGCCTTCGCCCGTCGGGCGCCGACGGCGGTGGAAACGTGGTACCTGGCGGTCGACCGGCACCGGGTCCGCTGGTATCGGGAGGGCGTTCGACACGCCGCGGCCGGCTTCGAGTTCGAAGCCGCCCTGTGGGCGGCCACCGGCGGTCCGGCTTCTTCCTCGCCCCTGCCGCCGTCATGACGCAGCAGCTTCCCCCGGTCCTCGACGACGCCACCCGGCAGCGCAACCTCACCCGGATGAAGCGGTGGGCCGCCGCGCTGCTGGTCGTGGCGGGCGTGGTCTTTCTGGTCGCCACGTATTTCGAAATGACGTACCCGTGGGTCGGGTACATTCGCGCCACGGCGGAGGCGGCGGTCATCGGCGGGCTGGCGGACTGGTTTGCCGTCACGGCCCTGTTCCGTCACCCGCTCGGCATCCCGATTCCGCACACCGCCATCATCCCGACCCGGAAGGACCGTCTCGGCCGCACCCTCGGCACCTTCGTTCAGAACCACTTCCTGTCGCGCGAGGTGCTGAGCACCCGGCTCCGCGCCATGCGGATCGCGGAACGGCTGGCGCGGTGGATCAGCGAACCCGAAAACGGCCGGGTCATTGCCCGACAGGTGGCGTCAGGGCTGGCGCGCACGGCGCGGGCGCTTCCCCCGGAGCCAATGCGCGATCTGGTCCGCGACGGCATCGTCGGCCGACTCCAGGCCATGCCGGTGGCGCCGCTCCTCCGCAACGCGCTCTCGCTGGTCCGGGCCGGCAACAAGCACCAGGATCTCCTCAGCGAGGCCGTCCGCCTCGCCGCCCGGGCGGTCGACGAAAACCGCGACCGGATCCGCGACAAGGTCAAGCACGAGAGCCCCTGGTGGGTTCCCGGCATCGTCGACGACAAGATCTACCATCGCATCCTGCTGACCGTCGAAACGCTGCTCGACGACGTCGGGGGCAACCCGGAGCACCCGCTCCGGGCCAAGTTCGACATCGCCATCGAGCAGTACATCGACAAGCTCCAGCATTCCCCCGACACGATCGCCCGGGCCGAGGCGCTGAAGCAGCAGCTCCTGGCGGACCCGGTCATGGACGAGTTTGCCGACTGGCTCTGGGACTATCTGCGGGACGCGGCGGTGAGTCGGGCCGAGGCGCCGGACGACGGAACGACGCCGGGGCCGATCGAGCGGGGGCTCGCGTCGTTCGGTCAATCGCTGGCGACGGACCCCGACATGCTGGCCAAGCTGGACGATGCGATCGTGGAACGGACGACGGCCATCGTGGAGCAGTATCGGACCGAGGTGTCCGACCTGATTGCCCACACGGTGGCCGGCTGGGATCCGATGGTGACGTCGCGGCGGATCGAACTCGCGATCGGCCGCGACCTGCAGTTCATCCGGATCAACGGAACGCTGGTGGGCGGGCTGCTGGGCCTGATCCTCCACACCGTGCTGGAGTTGATCAGACTCCGGGGCTGATTTTCCTCACTGATTGATGACCGGCAGCGACACGCTCCGGCCCGCGGCCTCGCGGGCCACGGCGTCGGCCACGGCGCTCAACGCCTTGGCCGCCGGGCTGGCCGGCAGCGCGTCGACGATCGGGCGGCCCTGATCGGCCTGATCGGCCAGGCCCGGCTGGAGCGGCACCTGGCCGAGGAGCGGAACCCCGAGTTCGTCGGCGAGGCGCTTGCCGCCACCGGCCGAGAAGAACTCGATCCGCTGGCCGGTGGTCGGGTCGGTGTAGCCGCTCATGTTCTCGACGATCCCGTACACCGGCACGTTGACCTTCTCGAACATCTTGGCCCCGCGGAGCGCGTCGCCGACGGCCATCTCCTGCGGCGTGGTGACGATGACCGCGCCGGACACCTGAGCCGACTGGACCAGCGAGAGCTGGGCGTCGCCGGTGCCGGGCGGCATGTCGACGAGGAAGTAGTCGAGTTCACCCCAGGCCACGTCGCGCAGGAACTGGTTGATCACTTTCATGATGATCGGGCCGCGCCAGATGGCGGGGGCGTCGCGATCGACCAGGAATCCGATCGACATCAGCTTGACGCCGAAGGCCTCGAGCGGGTGGATCCGTCCTCCCATGACCGGCGGCCGTTCGTAGACGCCGAACATCCTCGGGATGTTGGGACCGTAGACGTCGGCGTCCATGAGGCCGACCCGTTTGCCCGCCTTGACCAGCGCCACGGCCAGATTGGCGGCCACGGTCGACTTGCCCACCCCGCCCTTGCCTGACGAGATCGCGATGACCCGCCCGAGGTTCGGGAACTCGACCGGCTGAGGCGCGGCCGGCATGCCGGTGGACTGCGGCCCGGCGGCACCGCCGGCCGGGGGCTGGTGCGTGGTCTGGGCCGGACCGGCCGGATCGACGACGGTGATCTTCACCTCGGTGACGCCGTCGATGGCCTTGAGGGCGGCGCGCGCTTCGCGCACCAGGGTGGCGGGATCGGACCGACCGAGGAGGAAGGTGAACGTGACCCGGCCTTCGGGAGACACGACCAGGTCGCGAACCATCCCGGCGGAGAGGAGATCGCTTCCGATCCGGGGATTGACCACCCGCGACAACGCGGCACCAACACGAGCTTCGACGGAATCCGACACGGGACCTCGACGGCGGGTTACAGAGCCTGGACGACCTTGACCTCGGGAACGAACTGCCGGAGGCGGGTCTCGATGCCCTGACGGAGGGTGATGGTGGACGCCGCGCACCCGTGGCAGGTGCCGCCGAGGCGGAGGGTCAGCACCCCCTCGCCTTCGTCGAAATCGACCACCTCGACCGAGCCTCGATGCGAGGCGATGTAGGGCCGCAGGGAGTCGAGGGTCTGTTCGATCCGGTCGAGCGTGTCCATGGCGAGGGCAATATAAGGTTGCCGGGCCGGTGGGCAATCGAATCTCCGGCAGTCCACGCCGAACCGACCCGGATCGCTCGGGCCCACCCGGTCAGCCCCCTCGAAGACCGTGTCCACCGCGCGACAGGTCGCGGCGAGGACGCCGCGGACCGGGCCTGGGGCCACCGACCCAACGGCGGTCAGATAACCCGAAGTCATGGCAGCGGTTAGCGCGCTGGAGCCGACGGTGGAGCGCCCGCCGGAACCCAGTTCGCCCCGCCCTCGACCCACGATCCCGCCGGCACGGACGTTGCCTTCTTGGTCTATCAACCCAGTAGACTAACCGCGTACCCGAGCTGAACCCCCAATGCCGATCAGGGTTTTCCAAACGAGATCTGCGTTTCGCTGTCGGTTTCGTCCCTCGGTGGGCGTGTTGCTCGCGGTGCTGTTCCCCGGGGGTGCCGCCGACCTCGCGGCTCAGCAGGACAGCACGCTGGCCGCTTCGAACCGGCCGATCGTCACCGCGGGCGCCGACGGATTCACGGTTCGGTCCGCGGATGGCCGCTGGCGGGTGCGACTCGCGGGCTATTTCCAGGTCGACAGCCGGTGGTACCCAGCCGACCAGGCGGGGACCCTGGTGGATGGGTTGCTGATCCGGCGAGCTCGTCCGATGGTCGAGGGCACGCTATCGCGGTACTTCGACTTTCGCATCATGCCCGACTTCGGGTCGGGTCAACCGACCCTCTATGAAGCCTGGGTCGAGGCCCGGCTCGATCCCGCCCTTTCGATCCGCGCCGGGAAATTCAAACCGCCGATTGGACTTGAGCGCCTTCAATCCGCCACCGACCTGCGGTTCATCGAGCGAGGCTTCCCGACCAACCTGGCTCCCAACCGGGACGTCGGCGTCCAGCTCGCGGGCGAACTCGCCCGCGGGGTAGTGAACTATCAGGCCGGGATCTTCAACGGGGTCCCCGATCTTGGCTTTGGCGACGTCGACGCCAACGACGCCAAGGAACTCGCGGCCCGGATCTTCGTGGTGCCGTTCGCGGGCCGCGGCAGCCGAGCCCCGCTCGACCTCGGCGTCGGGATCGCGTTGTCGACCGGCGTCGAAACGGGTACCGCGGCGGCCCCGCTGACCTCGGCGCTCCGGACGCCGGGCCAGGCCACGTTCTTTCGCTATCGGACCGGTGTCTCCGCTGCCGCGACCGTCGTGGCCGACGGGCGGCGGCGGCGCGTCTACCCGCAGGCGTACCTCTATCGAGGGTCCTTTGGCCTTCTCGCCGAGCGGTCCGACAACCGGCACGTCGTCCGGCGGGATACGATGCTCGGTTCCTTTCACCACTCCGGATGGCAGGTCGCGGGCTCCATCTTCCTGACTGGCGAAAGGGCGTCCTTCCGCGGCGTCGCGCCGCGCCGGCCACTGGACCTGAAAGCGGGTACCTTCGGGGCAGTCGAGGTGGCGGTACGGGTCCAGCAGACCGGCGTGGACGAGGCGGCGTTCGCCGGATTCGCGGATCCCGCCAGCCAGGCCCAACGGGCCCGGTCGTGGGGGATCGGGGTCAACTGGTATTTCGCCCGGCAGATCCGTCTCATGGTCGACTACGAGCGAACCTCGTTCCGCGGCGGCTCGGCCACCGGTGATCGCCCGGCCGAGACGTTCGTCGCTACTCGTCTCCAGTTCGCCTACTGATTCGGCGCGCGCCGGGCGGCGTCGCGCCGAAGCGCCGCACGGATCACTCCGACTTGAGCGCCACCACGGGATCGATCCGGCCGGCCCGCCGGGCCGGCACCCATGCCGCGAGCGCGGTCACCCCAAGAAGAAGGAGCGGCACCACGGTGAGGGTGAGGGGATCGAACCCGCGGATCCCGACCAGGAGCCCCTCCAGCACCCGGCCGAACAGCGCCCCGACGACCAGGCCGAACCCGGCCCCGGCCAGGGCCAGCCGGAGGCCGCCCCACATCAGGAGCCGGACGACCCCGCCCCGGTCGGCGCCTAACGACAACCGAATGCCGACCTCCCGGCTCCGCTGGGCCACGGCGTAGCTCACGGTACCGTAGAGTCCGACGCAGGCCATGACCACCGCGAGCAGCGCGAACCCCGCGAGCGCGGTGGCGGCGAATCGGACCGGCAGCGCCATCATGGCCAGATGGCGGCGCATGGTCCGCGCTTCGAGGACCATCAGGTCGCGCGCTTCGGTCCGGGCGGCGCGGAGGGTGGCGGCCAGCAGCGCGTCGTCGTTCCCGGTCCCGACGACGACGAGCCACCCGTCGTTGAACCGGCGCTGGTCGGTGGCCTCGTACACGAACGGGCGCGGCGATTCCGCCAGGCTCCGGATCTTGGCCGTGGCCACGACGCCGACGACCTCCGTCTCCTCGCCTTGCCGATTCCGGAACCGCCGCCCGATCGGGTCGACGCCGGGCCAGAATCGGTCCACGAACGCTTCGTTGACGAGCGCCACCCGGCGGCCCTGCTCGACATCAGGATAGGTCAAGTTGCGCCCTCGGGTGACCCGGAGCCCGACCGCCCCGACGTACCCGGTATCGATCGTGGCATGGTCGACGGAATGGGCCGGCTCGCCCGGCGGGGGTTCGACGCCGTCGACCAGGATCTCGGTCGAACTGGTCGACAACTGGTTGAGGTGGAGATTACCCGTCCCGCCGATCGCGACGACGCCCGGCAGCGCCGCGAGGGTCCGCTTGAGCCCCTCGTACTGGAGCCGGCTGCCGGCGGAATCGAGACGGGCCGAGGTCTGGAGCCAGATCAGGGCCGTGGGACGAGCCCCGAATCCGGGATCGACCTGACGGATCGCCACCAGGCTCCGGAGGAAGAGGCCCGCGACCACCAGGAGCACGACGGCGACGCCCACCTGGCCGCTGACCAGCGCGCTCCGCAGCACGCCCTTGCTCCGCCCGCCGCCGGTACTCTCGTCGCGAATGACGGAAGCCAACTCGAGGCGAGTGGACTGAAGCGCCGGCGCGAGCCCCGCCAGGACCCCGGCCAGGAGCGACACGGCGATCGAGAACAACAGCACGGTGCCGTCGAGCGGCAGGTCGAGCGAGATCGGCACCGGAAACGGGAGATCCGAGGCCAGGAGGGCCTTGAGCCCCACCTTGCCAAGGCCGATGCCGGCCAGACCCCCGAGCAGCGCCAGCAACATCGTCTCGACCAGCAGCTGGCTGACCAGGCGCGACCGGGTCGCGCCGAGCGACAGCCGAATGGCGATCTCCTTCTTCCGGTCGACCGCCCGAGCCAGGAGGAATCCCGCCAGGTTGGCGCACGCGATCACGAGCACCAGACCGACGACCACCATCAGCATCGCGGCCATCGGCGCCAGCATCTTGTCGACCGGCGGGTAGAGGATCACCTCCGCCGTGGGAATGACGGTGAACGCCTGGGTCCCGTCCCACCCGGGGAGCCGCTGCGCCCGGAGGTCGGCGGCCACCGCGTCGACCGCCGCCCGGGCCTGCGGCATGGTGACCCCGGGCCGGAGCCGCGCCTTGGCGAACACCGAATGATTGCCCCGGGTGGTCAGCTCGTCGACGCCCGAGGGCATCAGATGGTTGATCCGGGTGATCGGGATGTAGAGGTCGGTGCCGATCCCGCGGAGGCCGCCCTCGAAGCCGGGCGGAGCGACCCCGACGATGGTGTAGGCCCCGTCGCCTAACGGCAGCGACCGCCCGACGACGCCCCGGTCGGCCCCGAAGGCGCGGCGCCAGTACCGATCGCTCAGCACCGCCACCATCCCCACACCCGGCGCCGAGGCGTCCGCCGGCTCGATGGCCCGACCGACGACGGTCCGGACGCCGAGCAGGCCGAAGAAGTCGCCGGACACCAACTGAACGAAGAGGCGATCGGGTCGATCCTGATCGGTACGATTGGCAAAACCCAGTCGGCTCCCGACCACGCCCTCGAACACGTCGGTCCGCCGAGCGAGATCGAGGACTTCGGGATAGGTGATCGGGGTGAACGGAAACGCCTGGCTCGAGCCGTAGATGTCGATGAGCCGCTCCGGTTCCGCCAGCGGCGGCCGCCGGAAGATCACGTCGTTGATGAGGGTGAAGATCCCGGCGTTGGCCCCGATTCCCAGCGCCAGCGAGAGAATGGCGGTCAGCGTGAACGCGGGGCGGGCCGCCAGCCGTCGGACCGCGTAACGCGCGTCCTGGCCGAGTCGCCGGAGCAGCCCTTCCCGGGCCCCGGATCCACCCATGGTCTCGGATGTCACGATGCGTTTCTCCTGTCCGATCAGTCGAGCCGCCCGGCGGCCATCGCCGAAGGCCGCCAGCAGTTCGTCGACCCGCCGTCCGGCCGCGAGGCCGTCCTCGAAGTGAGCCACCAGTTCCCGGAAGACTTCCTCGCGGCGGTCCTCCGGGAGACCGCTCGACACCACGACATCCGCCACCCGCGCCGCCAGCGGCGCCGGAAGCCCGGCCGCCTGGGCCGCCCGCTGCACGCCCAGACGGTCGAGGCGACCGACCAGATCGTCCGACCCGTCCCTCATTCCGACTTGAGCGCCACGACCGGATCGATCCGCCCCGCCCGGCGGGCGGGCACCCACGCCGCCAGGAGCGTGACCAGAATCAGGACCAGCGGCACCACCACCAGCGTGACCGGATCGATCCCGCGGACGCCGAAGAGGAGCCCTTCCAGGAGTTTCCCGACGATGATGGCCAACCCGAGGCCGACCAGGACGCCACCGGCCACGAGCCGAAGGCCGCCGACCAACAACAGCCGGACCACGGAACCGCGGGCCGCGCCGAGCGAGAGCCGTATCCCGACCTCCCTGCTCCGCTGCGCCACCGCGTAACTCACGGCGCCGTACAGCCCGATGCAGGCCATGATCAACGCCACCAGCGCAAAGGCCATCAACGCGGTGGCGCCCATCTTGAGGGGATACGACATCGTCGCGATGTGTCGTTCGAGGGTCCCGGACGCGAAGGCGAACAGCCGGGGGTCGACCTCCGGGAGGACGCGCCGCATTTCCGCGGCGATCCGCTCCGAGTCGCCGCTGGTCCGGGCCACCACCCAGGTCATCGCCTCGTCGGGACTCAGCGGCTCGTAGAGGAACGGTCGGGGCTCCTCGGCCAGGCTCCGGGTCTTGACGGTGTTGGTGACACCGACAATTTCGATTTCGGTTTCGCCGGCCCGGAAACGCTGGCCGAGGGCGTCGCGACCCGGATAGAACTGGGCCACGAACGCCTCGTTGACGAGCACGGGCCGGCGCCGGACGCCGTCGGGACCGACGGTATCCCGATCGGCGGACCCGAAGTTCCGGCCCCGCAGGAGCCGGAGTCCCACCGCCGCGACGAACCCGGTGTCGATGGCGGCCCGCTCGATCAGGTGACTGGTCCGCCCCGGCGGAGGTTCCACCCCCGGCACCACGATCTCGGTCGACTGGGTTCCGAGCGTGTTCAGGTGGATGTTGGTGGTGAGACCGACCTGCTCCACCCCCGGAATGGCCGCGAACCGCTGGATGGTTCGATCGCGGATCGGCCGGACCTCGCCCTCGCCGGGCCGCCCGAGCCAGATCAGTCCCGCCGGCCGAGCGCCGAAACCGGGGTCGACCCGGCGCGCCACGTCGAGGCTGCGAACGAAGAGTCCCGCCACTACCAGCAACACCATCGAGACGGCCACCTGCCCGCCGACGAGGAGTTGCCGGAGCACACCCTTGGACCGGCCCCCGCCGGTCGTTTCATCGCGGATGACCGAGGCCAACTCGAGGCGGGTCGACTGAAGCGCCGGCATCAGGCCGAAGAACAGCCCCGCCACGACCGAGACGAGGAGCGAGAAGGTGACAACCCGCCAGTCGAGGGTGAGCGCCAGGTCGATCGGCACCGGCAGCGGGATGTCGCTCGAGAGAACCGCCCGGAGCGCCATCCGACCCAGCAGGACCCCGACCACGCCGCCGCCGATGGCCAGGAGAACGGTCTCGACCAGGAGCTGAGCAACCAGTTGGCCCCGAGTGGCGCCTAACGCAAGCCTGACGGCAATCTCCTTCCGCCGGTCGACCGCCCGGGCCAGCAGGAAGCCGGCCAAGTTGGCGCAGGCGATCACCAGGACGAGGCCCACCACCAGCATCAACATGCCGGCCACCGGGACGAGGTACTTGTCGATTGGCGGGTGAATCAGGACCTCGGCCTTCGGGAACACCAGGAAGGACGCGTCGCCCTGCCACTGCTGTGCCCGGCGGGCCTTGAAGTCGGCGGCCAGCCGATCGAGCTCGACGACGGCCTGCTGGATCGATACCCCAGGTTTCAGGCGACCGGCGAGGAAGGTGCCAGTGGTGCCCTCGTCAAGAAGCTGGCTCTGCCGGGTTGTGCCCTCGAGCTGGTCCATCATCATCGCCGGCAAATAGATGTCGGTCGGCAGGGCCCGGAGCCGCCCGGGGTAGCTCCGACCGAGGATCCCGACCACCTGATAACTCGATCCGTTGAGCCGAATCGACCGACCGACCACCCCCTCGTCGGCACCGAGCGCCGACCGCCAGAACCGCTCACCGAGGACCACCACGGCGCCTTGGCCGGGCGCGGGGGCGTCGGCCAGACCGAAGAGGCGGCCGCGGATCGGATGAAGGCCCAGGGTCTCGAAGTAGTCACCCGACACCAACTCGACCGCGTACTTCCCGATTCGGCCATCGGCTTCGAATGGCACCATCGACATCTTCGACGCGGCCAGGCCCGAGAAGATCGCGGTGCCCCGGCGGATCTCGGCCACCGTCGGTTCGGAGAACACGTTGTGGGGGAAATCCGTGGTTCGCTGGTACAACTCGACCAGCTCCTCGGGCCGCTCCAACGGCGGCCGCCGCAGGATCACGTCGTTGATCAACGTGAACATCGAACTGTTGGCCCCGATGCCGAGGGCGAGCGACGCCACCGCCGTGGCGGTGAAGGCGGGACGTGCCGACAGGCGCCGGAGCGCGTAGCGAACATCACGAACCAGCCGTCGCAGCACCCCGTCACCGGGCCCGGTGCCCCCCGCGGTCTCCGGTGTCACGACCCGCTTCTCGACCGCGATCAGCGCGGCCGTCCGGCGCCCGTCACCGAACGCCTCGAGCAACGCCTCGGCGCTCCGCCCGGCGGCGAGCCCGTCCTCGAAGTGAGCCACCAGTTCGCGGAAGACCTCCTCGCGCCGGTCGTCCGAAAGCCCGGCCCCGGTGACGACCTGCGCGATCCGCTCGGCCACCGCCTCCGGGAGGCCGGCCTTCCGAGCCCGTCGCACCACCTCCATCCGGTCCATCCGC
>JAEUJH010000443.1 GCA_016794825.1 Gemmatimonadota bacterium | reverse complement strand
CGGATCTACCAGTTCCGCGACCGGGACCGGATCTGCTGTCATGACGTGTCCGTCACCCAGGCCTACGCCCTCGAGGCCCTGATCCGCCGGGGTCCCTGCACCCTGAACGAGCTGGCCGCGGACCTCTACCTCGACAAGAGCACCGCCAGTCGGGTGGTGACCTCGCTGGAACGAAAGAAGTACCTGGTGCGCGAAGCCCATCCCGACGATGCCCGGGCCACTCGGCTCGAAGTGTCCGCGGCGGGGAAGAAGCTCCACCAGCTCATCAAGAACGATCTGATCCAGGAGCAGGAAGCGCTGCTGGCCGACCTCGATCCCGAGGTCCGGCAAGGGGCGGCGGTGCTGCTCCGCCGGCTGACGGCGGTCGTGGCCGCCCGGTCCGGGGTCTGTGCCCCGTCGGGGTGCTGCTGATGACCGCCCGGGATCCCTTGGCCGTGGGGCCTGAGGCCGTGCTCGCGCGAGCGCGCGCGCCCTGGCTCCGGCCCGCCACGCCAACCGACTGGCCCGAGGTCGAAGCGGTGCTGCTGGCCAGCGGCCTCCCGACGACCGGCGCGCGGGAGCACCTGACCGGGTTCCTCGTGGCCGAGCGCCCGGGTCGGTTGGTGGGAACGGCCGGCCTCGAACTCTATGGCGAATCGGCGTTGCTTCGATCGGTGGCCGTCCGGCCGGAGGCCCGTGGCGACGGTCTCGGCGCTCGGCTGGTCGAGGGAGCACTGGCTCTGGCACGAACCCGCGGCGCCCCGACGGTGGTGCTGCTGACCCTCGACGCCGCCGACTATTTCACCCGCTTCGGATTTGCCCGGGTCGCGACGGACCAGGTGCCCGAAGCCGTCAAAGCGTCAACCCAATTCCAGGGCGTTTGCCCGGCATCCGCGATCGCGATGCACATCCGGCTCGACTGACGAGCCATCGAACTCGGGAGCGAAACCATGATCGAACAGAGCGTGAAGGACGTCGTCCGGGAGAAGTACGGCCAGGCCGCGAGCCGGGTGAGCAAGGGCCAGAAGAACGCCTGCTGCGGCGGCGCGGAGGGATCCTGCGGGTCGGTCGATCCGATCACCTCCAACCTGTACGACCTCGTCCAGCAGCGGGAACTGCCCGATACGGCCGTCCTGGCCTCGCTCGGTTGCGGTAACCCGACCGCCCTGGCCGAACTCGCCCCCGGCGAGACGGTCCTCGACCTGGGCAGCGGCGGCGGGATCGACGTGCTGCTTTCCGCCCGCCGGGTCGGGCCCACCGGCAAGGCGTACGGACTCGACATGACCGACGAGATGCTGGCGCTGGCCCGCGAGAACCAGCAGAAGGCGGGCGCGACCAACGTCGAGTTCCTCCGCGGCGAGATCGAGAACATCCCGCTGCCGTCCAACTCGGTCGACGTGATCATCTCGAACTGCGTCATCAACCTGTCGGCCGACAAGGACCGGGTGCTCCGCGAAGCGTTCCGGGTCCTCAAGCCCGGCGGCCGGTTCGCGGTGTCGGACGTCGTGGTGCGCGGCGCCGTGCCGGCCGAAATCCGCCGGAGCGTCGAGCTCTGGGTCGGGTGCATCGCGGGGGCGCTGGAAGAGAACGAGTACCGGGCCAAGCTGGCGGCGGCCGGCTTCGACGCCATCGATCTCGAGCCGACCCGGATCTACGACGTCGAAGACGCGCGGGAGTTCCTGACCGGCGAGGGCATCGATGTCGACGCGATCGCGCCGCAGGTGGCCGGGAAGTTCATGAGCGCGTTCGTCCGGGCCACCAAGCCGGTCAAGGCTCCGCTCCCCGCGGCCAACGCGGGAGCCTGCTGCGCCCCCGGCTGCTGCGGCAATAACTGACGAAGTTCGCGGCCGCCGCCCGGGTCATCGCAGCGCTCGACCCAGGCGGCGGCACCCTTCGCGGATCCGCTCCTCGTCGACCCACGCAATCGACAGGCGGAAGTGGGGAACCCGCGTCGGCCGGACGTGGAACGTCCGGCCCGCCACCACCTTCACCCCGGCCCGCCAGATCCGTTCGAACAGGACCCGCTCCTCGCCGGGCCTCCCGGGCACCGAGAGCCAGACGGTGTAGCCGCCCTCGGGACGGGTGAACCGCACTCCGGCGGGCAGGTGCTCCTCGAGCCCCGCCACCAGCGTCTGGAGCCGGTGCCGATAGACTCGATGCGCCGCCCGCAGATGCGCCTCGAACCGACTCGACCCCAGCACCTCCGCGGCAACCGCCTGACCGAGTCCGCTCGCGCCAAGGGCGGACACCCGCTGCACGGCCGTCAATCGCGCCGCGGCCTCCGCCGGCGCCACGATCCAACCCAGCCGCAAACCGGGAAACGCCACCTTCGACAGCGTGCCCAGATAGAGGACGACGCCGCGCGCGTCGATCGACTTGATCGGCAGCACCGCCGGTCCGGAATACTTGAGTTCCTCGTCGAACCCGTCCTCGACGATCGGGACCCGTCGGGCCTCGCAGATCGCCAGCAGCGCTTCGCGATGGGCCTGCGAGGTGGTGAGGCCGGTCGGATTGTGGAAGTTGGGCATGGTGTACACCAGAGCGGGCCGCTTGCGCGCGATCACGTCCCGCAGCCGATCGAGGTCGAGTCCGTCGGCGGCCATCGGAACCGGGTGAACCCGGGCGCCGTGGAGCCGAAGGAGCGCCAGCACCATGCCGTAGGTCGGCGACTCCACCACGACGTCAGGCCTGGGACCGAGGAGCATCCGGAAGATCAGATCGAGAGCCTGCTGGGTGCCGTTGGTGACGACGATCTCGTCCGGATCGGCCGCGACGCCGTGAACCGCCATCCGGCGGGCAATGACCGCGCGGAGTTCCGGCAGCCCCCGGGGATCGGGATAGCTGGCGACCACCGAACGGTCAGCGGCGAGGACTCGCCGGGCGGCGCGCCAGACCTCCCGCCGAGGCGCCAAGGTCGGATCGGCCGCGTGCGAGGCGAAGTCGATCGCGTCGCCAGGCGCCGGGGGCACCGCTTCGTCCGCCGCCAGCCGAGCCGCGGCACTTCCCGGCACCGACCACCGAACCCCGCTGGCGACGGTGCCGGCCCTGACCCCGGCCGGACGCAACCGACCCCGAACCGTGGTGTAGGCGCCCGGTCGGCTCTCGAGATACCCGAGCGCGCGGAGGTCGCGATAGGCGCGGACCACCGTGGCCCGATGCACCGCGTGAACCCGGGCGAACTCACGGGTCGGCGGCAGTCGGGCCCCTGGAGCCAGGGTGGCCTGGTCGACCAGTTCGACAATGCGCTCGACGATCTGGCGGTAGATCGGAACCGGGCCTTCGCGCGCGATCGGAACCAGCAGCATCGGACCCGTTCGAAGATTGGTAGGTCAGAAACTATCGGTATTGGACCATTGTGACCATCCAATAGTTCCGGCACCTTGCGGCCCGACGACCCCGAATCGGCCGATCGGCCGGAAAGGCTCAGATGACGGACCCCCGACCCGAACCCGGCTTCACCAACGTCTACGCCGACGACCACCGAGCCGAGTCCTACGACCAGCTCGATTTTCCGGGAACGTACTACCTGGCCTTTCGCGACCTGCCCGCCGTGATCGGTCCACCCGGCCCTGGTGCCCGGGCTCTCGATTTCGGCTGCGGCACCGGCCGCTCGACCCGGTTCCTGCGCCGACTCGGCTTCGAACCGGTCGGCGTCGACATCGCGGCTCCGATGGTGGCTCGGGCCCGCGCTCGGGATCCGGACGGCGACTACCGGGTCGTGGTCGACGGCGACCTCTCCGGCATTCCCGCGGAGTTCGACCTGGTCCTGTCGGCTTTCACCTTCGACAACGTGGCGGGGTGGGATCGGAAAGTGGCGCTGTTCGACGCCCTGCGTCGCTGCCTCCGGCCCGGTGGCCGGATCGTCAACCTGGTCTCGGCGCCGGAGATCTACCAGCACGAGTGGGCGTCGTTCACCACCCGGCAGTTCGCCGAGAATCGGACGGCCCGAACCGGCGACGTGGTCCGGACGATCATGCTCGACGTCGCCGACCGCCGGCCGGTCGACGACATCTTCTGGACCGATCAGGATTACCGCGAGGTGTATCGGAGAGCGGGCCTCGCTCCGGTCGGCGTGGTCCGACCGCTCGGGACCGACGCCGACGGAATCCGCTGGGTCACCGAAGCGAGGGTAGCGCCGTGGGTGATCTGGATCGTCGAACCCACGGCGCCCCCATCGCGACCGCCTTCCCGCTAGATCGCCTTCGACTTCCACTTCCCGCGCCGGAACAGCAGGGCGCTCACCACGGCCAGGGTCGAGAACGCGATCGTGATCGCGATGAACGCGCCGGTCGGCCCGAGACCCACCGGCTTGGCGAGAACATACGCCAGGGGAATCTCCCAAAGCCAGAAGCAGACCACGTTCAGGAGCGTCGGGGTGGTGGTGTCGCCGGCGCCATTGAAGGCGTTGGAGATCACCATCCCGTAAGCATAGAACGGAAATCCGACACTCACGATCCGGAGCGCCAGCACGGCGTGTCGGCTCACTTCCGGATCGGTGGTGAAGATCCGCACGATCCACGGCGCCGCCACCAGGAAGATCAGCGCCAGGCCGCCCAGGAAGCAGAGATTGAGGAAGCTGGCCCGCCACACCGACTCCTCGGCCCGCTCCGGCTTCTTGGCACCCAGCGACTGCCCCACCATGGTGGCGGCGGCATTGCTGAGCCCCCACGACGGCAGCAGCGCGAACAGGATCACCCGGATCGCGATGGTGTAACCGGCCACCGCGGTGGCGCCGAACGTGGCGATGATCCGGACCAGCCCGATCCAGCTGGTGGTCCCGATCAGGATCTGGAAGATCCCGGTCGTCGACAACCGGATCAGCTTGCCCATCAGCGGCAGATCCACGATCAGGTGGCGCCGCTCGATCACGAACCGCCGGTCCTTCCCCGCCAGCCGATAGAACTGGTACAGAACACCAACCCCGCGGCCCACGGTCGTTGCCACCGCCGCCCCTTCGACCCCCATCTCGGGGAACGGTCCGAGCCCGAAGATCAGGACCGGATCGAGAATCAGGTTGGCCAGGTTGGCGATCCACAGACACCGCATGGCCACCGCGGCATCGCCGGCGCCCCGGAAGATCGCGTTGATCAGGAACAGGAGCAGGATCGACGCGTTCCCCAGGAACATGATCCGGGTGAATCCCTTCCCCTGCTCCACGATCGTCGGATCGGCGCCCATCAGCGCCAGCAACTGGGGCGCGAACGCCGCCCCGAGGACCGAGATCGGGATCGACACCATGACGCCGAGCAGGATGGCCTGCACGGCGGCCCGGGAGGCCTCGGCGGGGTTCTTCTCGCCGATCCGGCGGGCCACCATGGCGGTGGCCCCGATTCCGAGCCCCATGCCGAGCGCATAGATGGTCGACAGCATGGCCTCGGTCAGACCGACGATGGCCACGGCCGAGGCGCCGAGTCGGTTGACCCAGAACACGTTGACCACCGCAAACACCGACTCGAGCGCCACCTCGAGCACCATCGGGATCGCGAGCAGCAACAGGGCCGACCGGATCGGGCCTTCGGTAAAATCCTTCCCCTCGGCCCCCGCCATCGCCTCGCGGACGGTACTCCAGAGGGACCGCCCCCCTTGGGGAGGAACGGAAACGGGTTCTGCCGTCATTCAGCAGTTCCTTCGAGACCACTCATTTGTGTTCGGATGAGGTGCCGGGCCACCTGAAGATGGTCTCGGAAACGCGGCACGGCACCTCGACGGTGACACGGAGCACGAGCGCGTTGTTCGAGACCGGACCCCCGGAGTACGGCGGGGCGAACGGGTCGGGTTACGCGCTCGGGCTGGTAAAGACGGCCGTCTTCAACATTGAACGCTCCTGTGTGGAGGATCACCACCGTCCGGACGGGCGCCGGCTGGGGGTCTCGGATTCTAAGGGGTCGGATCGACCGCCGCTGTGACACCCGACACAGATGTCCGGAAACGATCGGGCGTCCCGGGAAACCGGGAGGCCCCGGACCGCGTCCCGATTAGTAGATTGGATGCCGGCGTTCCCCTCGACCCCACGAAGGAACCTCGATGCTCGACGACCTCCGATTCGCCGCCCGCCGGCTGGCTCGAAGCCCCGGCTTTGCCCTGACCGCCGCCCTCTCGCTGATTCTCGGGATCGGGGCCGGCGCCGCCGCGTTCAGCGTCATCGATGCGGTCCGGTTCCGGGCCCTCCCGTTCCAGCAGGGCGACCGGCTGGTCGTCCTCGGCGAGACGGCGGTCGCGCCCGGCGGCCCCGGGGCCGCCGCCGACTGTCGGGGCGGCTGCGACGTGTCGTACGAGACCTTCGCCAACGTGCTCAAGACGTTCCCGTTCCGAACCGTCGACGTCGTCGCCGGATTCACCTCGGGCCTCAAGGCGCTCAATCTCGGCGGGGAACCGATTCCGGTGATGGGCGGGGTGGTCTCCCAGAACCTGTTCACCCTGCTCGGCGTCGAGCCGGAACTCGGCCGGGTCTTCCGGCCCGAGGACGACGCCCTGGGCGTCGAACTGGTGACCGTCATCAGCCATGATCTCTGGGTCAACCACCTCGGCGGCGATCCGGGCATCATCGGCAAGGTCATCAAGCTGAGCGACAGTCGCTACACGGTCGTCGGGGTGATGCCCGAAGGCTTCAAGCACGAGGTCGCCAGCATGTTCTGGCTCCCGTCGGTGCCGACCCTCGACCCGAGCACCCGCCCGTCGATCCGCTCGCTGACGGTCGTGGGCCGGCTCCGTCCCGGCGCCACGGTCGAGCAGTTCCGGGCCGAGTTGCAGTCGATCGACCCGGCGGTGCTGCAGGGCGCCCGTCAGGGAAACGCCGCGCCGATGACGCTGACCGCGGTCCCGCTCCGCGATCGCTACACCAGCGCCACCCAGTCTCATGACCTGATCTTTGCCGCGGTGGTGGCCTGCGTGGTGCTGATCGCGGCGGCCAACCTGGCCAACATGATCCTGGTCCGATCGCTCAGCCAGCGTCGGGAATTCGCGGTCCGGTCAGCGCTCGGCGCGGGCACTGGCCGGTTGATCCGTCAGTTGCTGAGCGAACAGCTGATCCTCGTGGCGGTCGCCACGGTGTTCGGGTTGTTGTTCGGGTCCTGGCTCCTCGGCGTGCTCGAACGGGTCGAGGTTCTCCAGTCGCTCCGCCCCGCCGGGATGGACTATCGGATCGACGGTCGCGCGGTGGCGTTTGCCGTCGGACTGGCCGCGCTCCTGGCCCTGGCGTTGAGCCTGGTGCCGGCCCGACTCGCCAGCCGCCGGGACCTCCAGAGCACGCTCCGCCTCGGCGGGGCGCATCCGGCTGGCGGTGGGTCGTGGGCTCAGCGCGGATTCGTGGTGACCCAGCTGGCGCTGGCCGTGGTGCTGGCCGCGTCGGGCGGTCTGATGACCAAGACGGTGCTCCGGCTCTCGAGCCTCGATCTCGGGTTTGCGAGCGGTTCGTTGGTCGAGGGCAGCCCGAGTTTCCCGCATCCGTGGCGGGTCAAGGAGAAGTACGTCCCGGTCACCCGTCAGATCACCGCCGAACTCGCCGCGCTTCCCGGCGTGGCGTCGGTCGGGATCCGGGCTACGGCGGCGCTCGCGCCCCGCGGCGCCCCGGCGCCTCAGATTTCAGTGGCGAACGACGCCAGCCCGCTGGCCGCGACCCTGGTGCCGAGAGCCGGCACCGCGGTCGACACCGGGTACTTCCGCACCATCGGCGTGACGATGGCGCGCGGTCGCGACTTCGGGCCGCAAGATTCTGAGAACGCGCCACCGGTCGCGATCGTCAACGACTGGGCGGCCACCCGCTGGTGGCCCGGGCGCGACCCGATCGGTCAGATCATCCAGGTCGACACGGCGCCCGGCCTGCCCCTGCGACTCGAAGTGGTGGGCGTGGTTCGGAACAACAAGGCGGCGCAACCCAACCTGCTCCTGGCCGAGGACGGCCCCGAACTCTATCGGCCGCTCGACCAGGCGCCGTCGGCGTTCCCGACCTTCCTGATCCGGACGGCGGGCGCTCCGGGTCCGCTCCTCAAGCCGATCAAGGAGGTGCTGGTGCGCCTGGTTCCCGACCGTCCGCTCTCGGCCACGCCGGTGGCGGACCAGGTCGATCGGCAACTCGCCGGCGTGCGGGTCAACGCGTACCAGATCCTGGGATTTGCCGCGGTGGGACTGTTTCTGGCGGTGATCGGCGTCTACGGGGTGCTCTCGTATGTCGTGGGAACCCGGACCCGGGAGATCGGAATCCGCGGGGCTCTCGGCGCGGGCACCGGCAGAATCCGGACGATGATCCTCCGCGATACCGCGATCCTCGCCGCCGCGGGCCTCCTGATCGGAATCCCGGCCGCCGGATTCGCGACCCGATTGCTGACGAGCCTCCTCCACGGCACCAATCCGACCGACCCCACGGTGCTGGCCCTGGTGGGCGCGGTGGTGGTGGCGGTGGCGCTGGCGGCGGCGTGGCTGCCGGCGCGCCGGGCCGCGCGGGTCGATCCGCTGGTGGCGCTCCGGACCGACTGACGTCGATCCCGTGCCCCGTTACGTCGCGTTCCTCCGGGCCATCAACGTGGGTGGCCGGACGGTCACCATGGACCGGCTCCGCGAGGTCTTCCGCTCCTTGGGCTTGGCCGACGTGGAGACCTTCATCGCCAGCGGCAACGTGCTCTTCCGCACCAGGGCCAGGAGCGGCGCCGGACTCGAAGCCCGGATCGAGGCCGCCCTCGAGCGAGCCCTCGGGTACGAGGTCGCCACCTTCCTCCGCACGGTGGATGAGGTGGTGGCGGTCGCCGAAGCCACGCCGTTTCCGCCGGCGGCGGTCGCGGCCGCCGCCGGGCTCAACGTCGGGTTCCTGCCCCGACCGCTCGACCGGGCCGAGGTGAAGCGGGTCCTCGAGTTCCGGACCCCGATCGACGAGTTCCAGATCATCGGGCGGGAAGTGTACTGGCTCTGTCTGACCAACCAGCACGAATCGAAGTTTTCGAATGCGGTGTTCGAACGGGCCCTGCGGATCCGAGCCACGTTCCGCGGAATCAACACGGTCCGGCGGCTGGCCGCGCGGGTCGGGCCGGCGGGTGAGCTCGACTAGAGTCCCACGGACGTTCGCCACGCCTGGAGGCGGGCCCGCTCCGGTTCGGCGCCGAGGGTCAGGAGCAACGCGTCGGCCGCGGCGACGTCGCTGGCGGCTTGGTCCCGGTCGCCGGCCCCGAGCCTGACGACGGCGCGGCCCCAGAGCGACTCGGCCTTGATGAGCGGAGCCTCGTGCGCCTCGGCGAGCGCGATGGCCCGGTCGATGGCGGTCGCGGCCAGGTCGAGTTGCCCGAGCGAGGCCCGGGCCAGCGCCAGGACGCGGAGCGCGTCGGCCTCGCTCACCCCGTCACCCAGACCGGCAAACTCCATCGCGGCCCGCCCGGCTTCCGCCGCGGCCACCACCGACTCGTCCTGTCGCTGCGCCACCTCGGCCCGACCGGCCCGCGCCATGGCGTGGAGTCGGCGGTTGCCCGCCTCGGCCGCGTATTCCATGGCTCGCCGCTCGTACCCGTCGGCTTCCTCGTACTGACCGAGGTCGCGGAGCGTGATGGCAATGTTGTGGGACGTCTCGCCGAGGCCGCTGGGAAAGCCGAGGCGCTGGTAGGCGGGCAAGGCCACCCGATAGAGCGCCAGGGCCGCGTCGTGACGACC
>JAEUJH010000440.1 GCA_016794825.1 Gemmatimonadota bacterium | reverse complement strand
TACTGCGGCGCGAAGCCGGTGCCGTCCTCGGTCGGGAGACCGTAGCCCGGATAGGCCAGGAACGAGTACCGGGTGTGGCCGATGTTGCTCTGGTGGTACGAGCCCCGGGCGGGCGGGAAGACCGCCAGCGCCGCGTAGGCGTAGTCGCTGCCCTCGCCACCATCCCAGGCAATCGTCCCGACGCCGAGGAAGTCGTCGTCGGCGCCCCAGGTGCCGTTGCCCATCCGCTGATCGAGCGCGGCGGGCTGCGGGTTACCACCGGGGCTCGGCCACGGATCGACGTGGACCTTGTTGGCCGGCGGGCAGTTGGTCCCGGCGACGTCGGCGCACTGGCCGCTGGCGGCGCGGGCAACGCGGGTGTCGACGCGGACGGTGGTGATGTCGTTACCCCAGTTCTTGACGCCGTCGTAGAAGACCGAGTTGGCGTCGACGAAGAACCCGAAGTCGAACGCCGACCCCGAGCTCACGCCCTGCGAGGCAAACGTCGCCACCTGGCCCCAGTTGACCTGGGCGTTTTCCGCCGAGGTCCGGGGGTAGAAGGCGAGCAGCTCGGCCTGCATGGTCCGGATGACCTGGATCATCTGGGCCTGGGTGTACTGCGGGCCGTTGACGGCGCCGAACCACTCCTTGAGGGGAGCGATCGTGGTCGCCTGCCAGAGCGTGGCCGCCTCGTTGAACTTGGCGATGGCCGCGTCACGCATGGCCGACCGGGTCGAGAACTGAAGCGCCGAAACCGCTTCCGGCGTCGACAGATCGGTGTCCTCGGTGACGATGAAGCCCTGGTCGTAGTTGAGCGCGACTTGGGCGAACACCATCGCCTGGAGGGTCACGGCGGCCGCCTCGGCCCGCTTGGTGACCGCATCGCTGGTGATGACCACGTTGTTCTTCCGGATCGCGGTCAGGACGTCATTGGCGCTCGAGAGCGCGCCGTAATACCCGTACCAGAGAGTCTCGATCTGGAACCGGAAGGCCGAGCTGGGACGGTTGTCCCAGCCGCAGCGCACCGGGCATTCGTTACCCTCGGACGTGTAGTACCGCATGTTCCAGTTGTTCCACGAACCGGTGTGCCCGTCGGCCATGGCGCTGAGCACCAGACCGCTGTTGTAATCGCTCCGGGCGTTGAACCAGCTCTTGAAACCGCCGGTGATCAGACCGGCGACGGCGCCCGGATCGGAAAACGCCCGGGCGGCGTCGGGGTTGTTGGGGTTTTCGACGTCGAGGCTCTTGCAGCCCAGCGACGCGACCAGCCCCAGCACCCCGGCCCATCGAGTCATGTTGAGAAGCTTGCTCATAGTCTATCCTCTCGCGAGAGCGTTCCTTAGAACGCGATCTCGACCAAGCCGGTGAAGGTCCGGAACTTCGGATACGTGAACCAGTCGAACCGGACCTGGTACGGGTCGTTGGCGAAGGGGCTGCCGACTTCCGGGTCGTATCCCGAGTAGTTCGTGAAGGTGAACAGGTTCCGGCCGATCGCGCCGATCCGGAGGTTCTCCAGACGGCCCAGCCCGATCTTCTTGAGCTGGTTGCGGTCGAAGGTGTAGTGCACCGCCAGTTCCTTGATCTTCACGTAGGTGCCGGACTCGACGAAGAACTGCTGTCCGTTCAACCCGTTGTAGAAGTAGTTGTAGTAGAACTGGCTCTTCTTCTCCTCTTCCGGCTTGCCGGTCTGATCGTAGATCCGGTCCCGGTTCTCGAAGAACGGCCACTGGCGGGTGCCGTTGTAGATGTCGCCACCCTGGCTCCAGTCGACCAACCCGTTGATGGCCAGCCGCTTCCAGTTGAACACCGGATTGAAGGCCATGTTGAAGTCGGGGTTGGCATCACCGATTTCGACGCTGTTGTTGCCGTTGGCGTCGACGTAGTCGATCGGCCGCTCGGTCGAGGTCCGCCACTGGTTCCGACGGACGACGTACCCTTCCTCGTTGACGACGACGGAGTCGCGGCTCCACCGCTGACCGGCGCCCGAGAGCGCGGCCTTGGCCGGATCGTCGTACAGCTCGTCGATCGACTTGACCGCGCGCTGGCCGTACATGACGCCGAGGGCCACACCCTTGGTCAGCTTGAAGATTTCCGGGGCCTGCGACCCACCGCCGTACAGCCGCTCGGGGAGCGGGTAATCGGTGATCTGCTGCCGGGTCCGGTCGCCCGTGATGTTGAGTTGGAGGGCCATGTCGCGCGAGTTGATCAGCTGGAGGCCGACCGCCACCTCGTGCGTCTTGGCCTTGAGGGCGCCGACGTTCTGCCACTGATTGACGAACCCGACCACCGACGGGAGGTCGACCAGCTGGATCTGATCCTTGCTGTTCTTCTCCGAGTAGGTGTACTCGATCGTCACCCGGCCGCTCGCCAACTCGAGGTTGGCGCCGACTTCGAGTTCCGACGACTTGGCCGGCCGGAGGGCCTTGTTGCCCAGGGTGGCCTTGGTGAAGGAACCCGCCGCGACGTCGAGCGTCTCGTACTGATACTCGAACCCGGGCCGGAGACCCGCGGTGCCGTACGAGGCGCGGAGCCGCAACTCGTCGATCCCGCCGATCTTGAGGTCCTCGTTGGCCCGCCAGGCGCCCGACAACCGGTAGTAGGTCGACTTCCGGTTCTGGGGGCCGAACAGGGACGACTCGTCGCGCCGGATCAACGCGTCGAGGATGTACCGGTCCTTGATGTCGAACGTGGTGACCGCGAAGGCGTTCCGGTTCCGGATGTCTTCGTTCAGCGACGTGTTGTTCAAGCTGGTCGGATCGGCGGCCGTGAACTCCGGCACCGCCTTCACGACGAGCACGTCGGCGTAGGCGTTGATCTGCTGGTCCTGCTGGTCTTCGTAGATGTACGAGATCTTCGTGGTGTTGGTGATGGCCCCGAAGGTCTTGATCGCGGTCAGGGTGGCGCCGGTGTTGTAGGTCCGACCCGACTGCGAGAACCGCTGCAGGAAGCCGTCCGTCGGCTGACCCGTGGCGCTCAGGAAGCCGAACGGCCGGGTGTCGAGGAAGTCGTTCTTTTCCTGGTCGAAGTTGTAGTTGCCTTCGGCCGTCAACCAGTCCCGAATCCGCCACCGGAGCTTGCCGGCGCCGGTGAACCGGCTCCGGTCGTTCTCACGCACCCGGTTGAACAACTCGTAGAGCGGGTTCGAGGCGTTGGCAAACCGGTCCGGAATGAAGGCCCGGTACGGGCTGCCATCCGGGTTGGTCGCGAACAGGTCGATGTTCGGCTCGACGAACGTGACCGCGAAGAACGGCGCGCCCGGACCCTGGGCGGCGTCGTTGTTGTTCGACCGACCGTAGAAGGAGCTGAACGAGAGGTCGAGCCGCGGGGTCAGCTGCTGGTCGACGTTGATCCGGAAGTTCTGCCGGGTAAAGCCCTTGACCCCGAAGATCACGCCCTCGGTCCGGGTGTTCTGGAACGACGCGTTGAAGTTCGTGGTGCCCTTCCGCTGCCCGACCGACACGTAGTTGGTCAGGAAGACGCCGGGCTGGGCCACGTTGTCCTGGTGATCGAAGTACTGCGGATACGGATTGTCGGCGACGTTGTCGGTCTCCGCCTGCCGGTTACCCGCGGCGTTCCGGTCGAAGCAGACCCCGCTCGGGAACGAGTCGCAGGCCTTGACCTTGAACGAATGGGCGTTGGCGTTCGGAATCCGCTTGGTCAGGAACGACGCGCCACCCTCGTTCCGGGTGGTGACCAGGAGCTTCCCGTCGGCGAGGTTGGCCCCGCGCTTGGTGAAGATCTGGACCACGCCGTTGGCCGCGTCCGACCCGTACAGCGACGAAGCCGCCGCGCCCTTGATGACCTCGACCCGCTCGATGTCTTCCGAGGCGATGTCGGCCATGGTGAGGCGGGTGATGGTCCCGTCGATGATGATGAGGGGATCCTGCGAACCCGAGATGCTGGTGGCACCCCGGAGCCGGATCGACGGCGCCGTGCCGGGCTCGCCACTCGTTTCGACCAACCGCACGCCGGACACCTTGCCAGCGAGGGCGCCCAGGGCGGTGACGCCCGGGGTTTCCTGCAGCTGGTCCGCCGAGACCTTACCGACCGCGAAGGCGAGCTTCTTGGTCGAGGTGGCCTCGGAGACGCCGGTCACGACCAGTTCGTCGAGACGAAGCGGGTCGTCGGCCAGCTGGAAGTCCACGGTCTGCGAGCCGGCCGTCAGGGTGATCGACTTGGTCGCCGGCTTCTTGCCAAGGAACCGGGCGGTGATGCTCACCGTCTGGCCCCGGGCGGAAGCCGCCGCCACGACGATCGTGTAGACGCCGCTGGTGTTGGTCGCGCCGCCGTTCGGAAGCCCGCCCAGCAGCACGCTCGCGCCGCCGATCGGACGCCCCTGGGCGTCGGTGACCTTGCCCGTGATCGTCGCCTGCTGGGCCAGCGCCACTTCCGCGCTGAACACCAACATCGCCGCGACGGCCCCGGTGCGAAGGAGACCTGGGAGTGACGAACGCCTCATCATTCTGATCCTCGGTTGAAGGACTGTGTGCTAGAACACCTGCTCACCAGGGTCGATGAACCGGAAATCCGATCCCCGACCCGGCGGACCCGCCTTGCTACGAAACGCAACATCGAATGACGATATCGGTTGGTCGCCTGGAGACCCCGGAGCCCAGCTCCTTCCGAGGTTGCGACACTGGCCCGACGGGCAGAATCCATGCCCCCGAACGACGCCAGGAAAACCCTTGCCTGGCAAAGGATTACGGATTCGACCCCTGACCAGACCGTGTTAATAGGACACGAGAACGCCCCCGTCGAGCGTGTCCGATGGACACGGCACCCGCATGGGACGAACTTCAGAACCCGGCGAAACTCGCCGCCTCCGACCCCCGAAGTGTCGGTAAGAACTGAGGCCCCGAGGGCTGAAATACCCCCCGTTCCCGGTCCGTTTGGTTTCTGGATCAAGAATTGCCGAAGGCGGTATTCTCTCGCTCAGGCCGAGAAAACGCAAGATCGTGGCACCCAAGTAGATTTCAGACGCCACCCCCGCTGGAGCGCTCCCATGCGCCTCGTCCCACTGCTCGTCGCCGGTCTCGTCGCCGCCGCTCCCCTGGCAGCCCAGGAAAACGGCCAGCTCATCGGCAAGGTGTACGATTCGAAGACGGGAGAAGCCCTCACGACCGCCCAGGTTCTGGTCGATGGGAAGGTGGCCAACGTCAACCTCTCCAGCCAGGCCCGGTTCGTCCTCGGCGGCCTCGAACCCGGCCGGCGGCGGATCGACGTCCGGAACGTCGGGTACCGACCCCTGTCGGTCTTCCTCGAGATCAAACCCGGACAGACGGTCGAGAAGACCTTCGAACTCGAGTTCACCGGCGAACTCATGCCGGACCTCGAAGTCGAGGCCAAGGCGTCCAAGACCCTGCCCCGGTTCCTCGAGTTCGAGCGCCGGGCCAAGCGCGGCATCGGCCACTTCATTACCCGCGACGAGATCCGCGACCGCGGCTACATGAACATGGGCGACGCCCTCCGGACCGTCAAAGGCGTCCGGGTCAACTGCGACGTCCTCGGCTGCATGATCAAGATGACCCGCGCCGCCCCCGGCTGCGGACCGACCTACTTCGTCGACGGCCAGGTGGCGCGGTCCTTTGCGGAAAGCACCCCGATCTCCGACGTCCAGGGCATCGAGGTCTATCGTGGATCGTCGGAGGTCCCGGCCGAGTTCACCGGCTCCGACGCGATGTGCGGGGTGATCGCAATCTGGACCCGCGCGGCCCCCTGAACCGAACCGGCCGCCGACCCCCTTGGGACTCGGCGGCCGGACCCCCTCGGGGATTCAGCGAACGGGCCGACTTCGAGACCCCCTTGAACCCGGCGCCCGAACGCCCTCAGCGGCCCGATGGCCGCACCACGACCTCCGCCTGCTCGGCCCCAACCGGAATCTCGTCCTTCGCCCCACCCGGCCACCGCACCACGACCGCCCGAACCGGCGCCCGCTTCCCGAGCACCAGCACGCCCCCGTCCTGAGACCAGTAGCCGCCGCCGAGGTGGACCTCGCGGGCCGGGCCGAGACCATCATCGTACTTGAGCCGGACCACCGCGCCCGCCACCCGGCCGCCCTGGAATGCCACCCGGAGCCCGGGCACCCCGGCCCGGTTCCGGAACAGCTTGGTGGGCGCGGCGTTCTGCCCCACGACCAGGTCGACCCGGCCGTCGCCGTCGAAGTCGGCCACGGCGGCCCCGCGCTGATCGGCGTGGAGCCGGATGCCGGAGGCCGTCCCGGCCAGGGCCGCAAACCCGCCCCGGCCATCGCCGACGAGCACCAGGCCCTGCCCCGCGTCGAAGGTCGGGGCCGCGATGTTGGTCGG
>JAEUJH010000436.1 GCA_016794825.1 Gemmatimonadota bacterium | reverse complement strand
GGCCAAGGACGACGGGCTGCTCGACGCGCTGGAGTCGTTCGGCGGCACGGTCACCGTCGACACCTGCGTCCTGGCCACGCCGATGCTCCGGCCCGAGGTCAAGGTGCTGATGACCAACTCCGCCAAGTACGCCTACTATTCGCCGGGCCTCCTGGGCACGACGGTGGCGTTCGGGAGTCTGGCCGAATGTGTCGAGTCGGCGGTGGCGGGGCGGGTGGCACGGGACGAGGCGCCATGGAGCGACTAGTGCGCGGCCGCCCCCTGGTGCCGGGGGCCGCCGCTGGGGCGGTCCTGTCGAGCGAACAGCCGCTCAGCTTCTGGGGCGGCTATGATCAGCGGACCGGCGAGATCATCGACCGTCGCCATCCGTTGTCGGGTCGGAACGCGGCCGGGACGGTGCTGGTCCTCCCGGCGTCGCGCGGTTCGAGCACCACGTCGGCCGTGCTCCTCGAGGCGGTGCGGGCTGGGACCGCGCCCGCGGCCATCGTGACCCTCGGGCCGGATCGGTTCCTGGCGCTGGCGTCGATCGTGGCGCTCGAGATGTTCCAGGCGCCGGTTCCGATGGTGGCGGTCGAGGCCGCGGACTTCGCGATCGTCCGCGCCGCCGCGTTCGCGACGGTGGAATCCGACGGCACCATCCGGTGCGACGGGTCCGGCGCCGGTGAGTCTCATTTCGAAGCGAGTCGTCATGCGTGAGTTAGCCGAACTGTTCGCCAAGAACCGAGCCTGGGCCGAGGCCGTGGAGCGGGCCAACCCGGGTTTCTTCGAGGAATTGGCGCTCCAGCAGTCGCCCCGGTACCTCTGGATCGGGTGCGCCGACAGCCGGGTTCCCGCCAACGAGATCGTCGGCCTCCGACCGGGGGAACTGTTCGTCCACCGGAATGTGGCCAACGTCGTGGTCCACACCGATCTCAACTGTCTCTCGGTGCTGCAGTACGCGATCGACTCGCTCAAGGTGCAGCATGTGATCGTGTGCGGTCACTACGGCTGCGGGGGGGTCCAGGCCGCGGTAGCGGGGGCTCCGCTCGGTCTGGTCGACAACTGGCTCCGGCACGTGCAGGACGTGGCCGATCGCCACCGCGACGACCTGGCCCGGTTCGAGGCCGGGCCGGCTCGCAACGACCGTCTCTGCGAGTTGAACGTGGTGGAGCAGGCGGTGAACGTGTGCCGGACATCGATCGTCCAGGAAGCCTGGAGCCGCGGGCAGCGGCTCATGGTCCACGCTTGGCTCTACCGGTTGCAGGATGGCCGCCTTCGCCACGTCAACTTCGCCCCCCGGGCGCCGGGCGAAGTGGCGTCGGAATACCACACTGCGATCACCACTCGACCGACGCTGCCGTGAGCTGACCGCCGGGCTACTTGGCGCCGAGCTCCCGGTGCCAGGCCACGAAGGCGGTTTCGAGGAACTTCGGGGTGAACAGCGTCCACTGGCCGAGCGAGGCCGGGATGGCGTATCCCGCGGCGCCCTCGGCCGCCGTCTGCCCCTTGTCGCGCGAGGCGCGGGCCGCGCGCTCGATTTCGCCGAGCATGGCCAGGTAGCGGTCGAGGTCGGCGTTCCGGGCCAGCGGGCCGTGGCCGGGGACGTAGATCGGATCGCGATCGTGCCGCAGCGAGCGGATCGACTTCTCGAACAGGGTCGGGACGCAGTCGACGAAGTTGGGGAACATCCCGTTCCACAGCAGGTCTCCCCCGAACACCACATGCGGCTCCTCGACCACCAGGGCGACGTCGCTGGCGGTGTGCCCCGCCTTGGGCAGGAGGCGCACCTTGGTGCCACCGAGGTCGAGCACCGATTCGGTCGCGGGATCGACGACCTCGGCCGCGCCGAGCCGGCCGTTCCGGGCGGGCTCGGGCTGGTTCTTCTGCACCGCCCAGTCGCGGGTGGTGGCGGTGGTCCGGACGGCCGGGGTGGCGCCGGCCTCGAAGTACCCGGCGACGCCGTTGACGTGATCCGAGTGGTAGTGGGTCAGCACGACGTGGGTGGGGAATCGGCCGGTGAGGGCCTTGGCCTGCTCGGCCAGCCACTTGGCCCCCGCCGGCTGCATGAAGCCCTCGATGGCCAGCACCCCGTTCCGTCCGGCGACGATCCCGCCGTTCGACACGGTGGTGAAGTCCCCGCCGAGCGGGGTCGAGACCAGGGCCCAGACACCGGGGCCCACCGCCTCGAGCCGGCCGAACGGCTCGGCGGCCACGACGGTGCCTAACGTGGGGCGGGTCCACCGCTCGCGGAGGGCCGGCGGCAGCACCGCCGAGGCGGCCGCCAGGTGCGCGGCGCACCCGCCGGTTCGGATCAGGAAGTCACGACGGGTCAGTACGGACATGGGGCCCTCCCCGGGGCATGGGCCGGCCCGCCGGGGGCCGGCGTCGGCTCAGAATTCGATCAGCTCGAGCATGGTGGCGGCGATGTCGTCGACCTGCGGCAGCACCGCGTTCATCAGGTTCACGTTGTAGGGCGTCGGGACGTCGGGAATGGCCATCCGGCGGATCGGCGCGTCGAGCGAGAGGAACGCCTCGGACGCCACGGTGGCGCTCACCTCGGCGCCGAAACCGGCGGTGAGGGTGTCCTCGTGCACGATGAGGCAGCGCCGGGTCTTCTTGACCGACGCGAGGATGGCCGCCTTGTCCCACGGGGCAATGGTGCGGAGATCGAGCACGTGGACCGCGGCACCGGTCTTCCGGGCGGCGGCCTCGCAGCGCTCGACCATGGCGCCCCAGGTGACGCAGGTCAGCTTGTCGCCGTCGACGATGGTGCGGGCCTGACCGAACGGCACCACGAACTCGTGGCCGGGGTAGGGCCGGCGCGACCAGGTCCCGTCGAGCAGGGCTCGGTGCTCGAAGAAGATGGTCGGCTCGTTGCTCCGCATGGCCGTCCGGATCAGCCCGACCGCGTCCTCGGCGTTGGACGGCACGGCCACCTGCCAGCCGGTCTGATGGGCCCAGAGGACCTCGCCACAGACGCTGTGCCACGGGTCGCCGCACTTCGGCGCGTAGCCGCCGGGCATCCGGACCACGATCGGCGCGGCCCACCGGTTGTTGGTCCGCCACCGGATGGTTCCGCAGTTGTTGAGCTGTTCGGTGGCGGGGTCGGCGTACTTGCGGAACTGGATTTCGGCGACGGGCAGGAGCCCGGCCAGCGCCATTCCGACGGCGCGGCCGATGATTCCTTCCTCGGAAAGACTGGTGTCGAACACCCGGTTTCCGCCGAATCGCTCGTGGAGGCCGAGGGTGGCGGCGTGGACCCCGCCCTTGGGTCCGACGTCCTCGCCGAACAGGAGCATCTTCGGGTTGGTCTCGAGTTCGTACTCGAGCGCCTTGCGGACGGCCGTGAGCAGGTTGATCCGGGGCCCTTCCGGGGCCGGGCTCAGGCTCTCCTTCGGGAAGACGTGGTGGGACGGCGCCAGTCCGCCCCGGGTCTGGAGTTCGAGGCTTCCGTCGGCCCGCCGCTCGGTGAACCGGTGGCGCTGGATCCCGGCCGGATCGGGCTCGGGTCGGGCCAGTGCCGCGGCCAGGCCGGTCTCGACCTCGGTCCGGGCGGCGGCTTCGATGGCTCCCAGTTCCGCTTCGGTCAGGATCCCGGCGGCCAGGAACGCCCGGAGCTTGGGGAGCGGATCGGCGGCGCGCTCGCGTTCGAGGAGGGCCGCCGGCTTGTAGGCCTGGGTGTCCTGGCCCGAGTGGCCGGAAAGGCGCGGCACGGTCAGCCGCACCAGCGCGGGTCCGTTGCCGGCCCGGACGAACGCGACCGCTTCGGCAAAGAGGCGGTCGGTTTC
>JAEUJH010000372.1 GCA_016794825.1 Gemmatimonadota bacterium | reverse complement strand
CAGGGGCGGCCCGCCCGCCCCGCCGATGTGCCTCGGGCGCTGGTCGTCGACGACGATCTGCAAGTCCGGAAGACCCTTTGCCGGGTCCTCCGGGCGCTCGGGGTCAGCCCGGCGGAGGCGGGAAACGGGCGGGACGCGTTGGCGACCCTGGAGGAACTCGGGGAAGTCCCCCTCCTCATCAGCGACATCTACATGCCCGAAATGGACGGGATGACGCTGCTCAAGGAGGTCCGGCGCCGTTATCCCGATACCGCCGTCCTGATGCTCACCGGGGTGGCGGAGGTGACCACGGCGGTCGAATCGCTCCAACAGGGGGCCGTCGACTACCTCGCCAAGCCGATCCTGATCGAAGAATTCCGGGCCCGTGTCGAAAACGCCCTCGAAAAGCGTCGTCTGGTACTCGAGAACCGCTATCTGCAGCAGAGCTACCAGGAACGCCTCGAGGCCCAATTGCGCGAGCTCGACCTCAAGAACAAGGAGCAGTTCCTCGGCCAGGTCCAGATGGCCGTCCGGATGCTCGAAAAGAAGGACGTGTACACCCGCGGCCACTCGCAGCGGGTCAGCAAGTACGCGGTCAAGACCGCGCTGATGCTGGGCTTTACCGGCGAGGTGCTCGACCAGGTCCGCCTCGGCGGCGACCTCCACGACATCGGCAAGATCGGCACCCGGGACGCCGTCCTCAACAAGCCGGGCCCGCTGACCCGCGAGGAGTTCGAGGAGATCAAGAAGCACGTCACCGAAGGCGAGGAGATCCTCGAACCGCTTCGGCGGGACCACCCGGTGGTCCTCGAAATCGTCCGTCACCATCACGAACGGATGGACGGCTCCGGCTTTCCCGACGGCCTCCGTGGCGAGGCCATTCCGATGGTCGCCCGACTCGTGTGCGTCGTGGACGCCTTCGACGCAATGACCACGAACCGCGCCTACCGCCCCTCCCGTCAGCCCGACGAGGCCATGGCCGAGTTGCAGCGGTGCGCCGGACTCCAGTTCGACCCCGATGTCGTCACCGCGTTCCAGCGCGCTTTTCCGGATGTGTCGAAACTTCCGCTCGAAACCTGACGGCCGGCTTCGGCCCGTCACCTCCTCATCGCTCAGAAATCCATGACTTCACCGACCCTGATGGTTTCCGTCTCCGGGATGCGCGGGATCGTTGGCACCGACCTGACGCCGGAACTGGTGGCGCGCCACGCGGCTGCCCTCGGCGCCTGGGCCCGCGGCAACGGCCAGCCGCTCGTCGTCCTGGGCCGGGACGCCCGGACCAGCGGAGCCATGTTTGCCCACGCGGCCACCGCCGGCTTCATGTCGGTCGGCGTCGACGTCGTCGACGTCGGGGTCGTGCCGACCCCGACGGTCCAGCTGGCGGTCGAGCACCATCATGCCGGGGCCGGTCTGATCATCACCGCCAGCCACAACCCGATCGCCTGGAACGCCCTCAAGTTCGTCGGGCCAGACGGCATCTTCCTCGATGCGGCCGCCGGCGGGCGGGTTCGGGAACTGGCGGAGCAGGGGGTCCCGCGCCAGGACTGGAGCGGGATCGGCACCCGGCGCGACGACCCGGCGGCCGTTCGCCGCCATCTCGATCTGGTGCTGGCGCTCCCGGAACTCGATCTGCCGCTGATCCGCTCCAGGAAGTTCCGGGTGGCGCTCGACTGCGTCCGAGGGGCCGGCGGCTCGGTCATTCCGGGCCTGCTCCGGGAACTCGGCTGCGATGTCGTCGGCATCAATCTCGAAACCGATGGCCGATTTCCGCGCGAACCCGAGCCGATTCCGGAAAACCTCGGTGATCTTGCCCGACTGGTGCGGGAGTCCAACGCCGACATCGGCATGGCGGTCGATCCGGACGTCGACCGGTTGGCTCTGGTGGACGAAACCGGCCACCCGATCGGAGAGGACTATACCCTGGCCATCGCGGTGCGGGCGGTACTCGGCCGGAACGCCGGGGCCCGGCAGAAGCCGCCGGTGGTGGTGGCCAACCTGTCCACCTCCCTCGTGGTGGAGGACGCCGCGCGGGATGGGGGCGCCCGGTTCGTCCGGGCCCCGGTGGGCGAGGCCAACGTGGCCGCCACGATCAAGGCGGAGGGGGCCCTGATCGGGGGGGAGGGGAATGGCGGGGTCATTCTCCCGAAACTCCACATCGGCCGGGACGCCCCTTTGGGTGTGGCGCTGATTTTGCAACATATGGCACATGCAGGGCGTCGTCCGAGCGAAATCGTTGCGGCCGCGCCACGCTATCGGATCGTGAAGGCTAAATCCCCCCGAGGGGCCGACTTGGCGGCGCTGTATACGGCCCTCAAGGCCCGGCTGGCCGGGGCGGAGGTGGATACCAGGGATGGGCTCCGGCTCTCGTGGCCGGATCGCTGGGTTCACGTTCGGCCTTCGGGGACCGAACCGATAATTCGCTACATCGCGGAGGCGCCGACCGAGGCGCTCGCGAACGAGCTCATCGCCACTTGTCAGGGTTTGGCCTAGCCTATGTGCGGAATCGTGGGATATGTGGGGCCTCGCCAGGCGACCAGCATCCTGGTCGACGGACTCCGGCGGATGGAATACCGCGGCTACGACTCGGCCGGGATTGCCGTCATCAACGGAACCGGCGTCAAGATCCGGAAGGCCGCGGGCAAGTTGTCCGCGCTGGTCGACAAGCTGAAGACGGAGACGCCTGACGGCACCATCGGCGTCGGCCACACCCGGTGGGCCACTCATGGCGCGCCGACCACGCCCAACGCGCACCCGCACCTCGACCAGACCGGCCGGATCGCCGTCATTCACAACGGGATCATCGAAAACGCGGGCACGATTCGGAAGGCCCTCCAGATGCGAGGGCACAACTTCAAGTCCGAAACCGACACCGAGGTGCTGGCGCACCTGATCGGCGAGTATGACACCGACAACCTCGAGGAAGCGGTCGCGTCGGCCCTGTGGGACGTCGAGGGCGCCTACGGCATCGCGGTCATCTGTTCCGAGGAGCCCGGCACCGTCGTGGCGGCCCGGAACGGCTCGCCCCTCCTCATCGGGGTCGGCGACGGCGAGTACTTCGTCGCCTCCGACGCCTCGGCCATTCTGGAGCACACCCGGTCGGTCGTCTACCTCGACGACGGCGAAATGGCGGTCCTCAAGCGGGACGGCTACCGGGTCCGCAACCTGACCGAGACCCATGTCGAGAAGCCCGTCAACCAGATCGAGTGGGATCTCGCCACGATCGAACGGGGCGGCTACGACCACTTCATGCTGAAGGAGATCTTCGAGCAGCCCGAGAGCCTTCACAACACGCTCCGGGGTCACCTGCTCGAGGACGAGGGGACGGCCCGGCTCCGCGGCCTCAACCTCTCCGACGACGAACTGAAGCGGTTCGACCGGATCATCATCACCGCCTGCGGCACCTCGTGGCACGCGGCGCTGATCGGCGAGTACATGATCGAGGAAATGGCCCGGGTGCCGGTGGAGGTCGAGTACGCCTCCGAGTTCCGGTATCGGAATCCCGTGCTCGACGATCGCTGCCTGGTCATTGCCATCTCGCAGTCCGGCGAAACGGCGGACACCCTGGCCGCGGTGCGCGAAGCCAAGCGGCGGGGCGCCCGGGCCGTTGGCCTGGTCAACGTGGTCGGTTCGACCATTGCCCGCGAGGTCGACGGCGGCCTCTACCTCCGCGCCGGCGCCGAAATCGGGGTGGCCAGCACCAAGGCGTTCAACAGCCAGGTCGGGGCGCTCGCGATGGTGTCGCTCCGGTTGGCCCGCCTCAAGAACCTGAGCGTGCTCCAGGGCCGCGACTTCATCCGCGCCCTCAACCGACTCCCGGATCAGATCAAGCAGATCCTCGACCGGGCTCCGGAGATCGAGCGCCTCGCCACCAAGTACCACAAGGCCGGCAACTGCCTCTACCTCGGCCGCGGCGTCAATTTCCCGGTGGCCCTGGAAGGCGCCCTCAAGCTCAAGGAGATTTCCTACATCCACGCGGAGGGGTACCCGGCCGCCGAGATGAAGCACGGGCCGATCGCCCTGATCGACGAGAACATGCCGGTGGTGTTCATCGCGCCGAAGGACGCGGTCTACTCGAAGATCGTGTCCAACGTCGAAGAGGTGAAGGCGCGCAAGGGTCGGGTCATCGCGCTGGTGACCGAGGGCGACGTGGAAATCGCGAAGCTGGCGGAGGACACCTTCACGCTGCCGCAGACCCACGATCTCCTGACCCCGATCCTGGCCAGCGTCCCGCTCCAGCTGTTCAGCTACTACGTGGCCGTGCTCCGCGGCTGCAACGTCGACCAACCCCGGAACCTCGCCAAGAGCGTCACCGTCGAGTAGTGCGCGGCGGTTGATTCCGATACCCGGCGGGGCGGCTCAGGCCGCCCCGCTTTGGTTTTGGGTCGAGTTCCGCCTAACGCCGACCGGTCCCGGTGACGCGGTCCGCGACAGTTCGATTTCCGGTCGTGCAACGCGCCCGCCGGGTGTTCGTCGTCAACCATCGGAAGCCTCGTGCCGATACTCGAAGCCGAGATTCCGCCCCCGAGGCAGGAGGTTCGACGATGCAGCGGATGGTCATGGTGGGGGTCGTGCTCGCCGGGCTCCTGAGCAGGCCGGGGTTGGCGCAACCGCCGGGCGCTGGCGATCGGACCACCCTGGCGTTCGAGGTCCAGGCCCTGCAGGAGGTCGCCGTCCTCGGCCGCTTCTCGGCCGAACATCGCGTTCGGCTCGAAGGGTTATTCGAAGAGGCCCGCCGGAAGGGCCTTCCCACCCGGCCGATCTCGGACCGGCTGGTCGACGGAAAGTCCCGCGGCAAGCCCGAGCCGGAACTGGTGGCCGAGGCGACCGGCGTGGTTCAGCGCCTCGAAACCTCCAGCCGGGCCCTGACCCACGCCGGCCGGGAACGGCTCGACGCCACCGAAATCGCGCTGGGCGCCTCCATCCTCGACCGCGGGGCGACGTCGGCCCAGCTCGAGTCGGTGATCCGGACCGCGCCCGCCAGCCGACCCCTCA
>JAEUJH010000289.1 GCA_016794825.1 Gemmatimonadota bacterium | reverse complement strand
CCGGTCCTGGAGGAGTTCCTCTACCCCGCCATGGAGGACTACCGGGTCGACGTCCGGATCTCCGAGGGCCCCAACGCCCAGACGATTCCGATGGCGCTCGAGCCGTTTACCCTGGTGGGCGCCACGACCCGGTTCGGACAGCTGACCCCGCCGATGCGGGCCCGGTTCGGGATCGTCGAGCGGCTCAATTTCTACGGGGCCGACGACCTGGGCCGGATCGTGGCCCGCTCGGCGGCCATCCTCAAGATCCCGACCGAACCGTCGGGCGCGGCCGAGATCGCCCGGCGGGCGCGGGGAACCCCGCGGATCGCCAACCGGCTGCTCCGCCGGGTCCGCGACTACGCCCAGGTACGGGCCGACGGCATCATCACGGCCGAGGTGGCGGCCGCGGCGCTGGCGAGGCTCAACGTCGACGAGTTCGGACTCGACGACATGGACGCCCGGATCCTGACGACCATCATCGAGAAGTTCGGCGGCGGGCCGGTCGGCCTCCAGACGTTAGGCGCGGCCGTGGGAGAGGACAGCGGAACCCTGGAGGAAGTGTACGAGCCGTATCTGCTCCAGCAGGGGTTCCTGGAGCGGACGCCCCGGGGCCGGGTGGCCACGGCCAACGCCTACCGCCGGTTCGGGATGACCCCGCCGACCAATCAGGGTACGCTCTTCGCCTGATCGAGACCCACCTCGGCGCGGATCCGCCCGGTGGCCACCGTCTCGCCGTAGATCCGGTCGTTGCTGGCCTGCTGGGTTCGCGACGCGGGCGGATGATCGAGGTGGAACAGGACCCCCGCAAACCGCAGTCGCCGCTTCCGGACCCCGGCGTTGAGCAGACGGATCACGAAATCGGCGTCCTCGCCACCCCACCCCTCGAAGCGCTCCTCGAAGCCGTTGACCCGAACCGCGTCCGCTCGCCAGCAGGCGAGGTTGTGCCCTTGGGTGCCCCGCCCGCGCCACGCGCCCAGGAGCCAGGCCAGCGGCGGCACCCGAAGCGCCGCGGCCCGCTTGCGGAGCCCCGGGCTCCACCAGCGGGGAACCCGGCCGGTGTCGAGCACCTGCGCCGTGGCCGCTGGGGTCAGAAAGACCCTCGACCCACGGAGCACCGTGTTGGGCCGGGCGGCGGCGAGGTGGTCGCGGACGAAGTGGCGGTGGAGTACCTGATCGCCGTCGAGGAAGACCAGGTAATCGGCCGAGGCGCGGGCGATGGCCTGATTACGGATCCGGGCCAGCCGATAGCCGCGGTCCTCCTGCCAGACATGGATGATCGGGAACCCGGCCCGCGCGGCAAACCGACGGACCAGCGCGGCCGTCTCGGGGCCGGAGCCATCGTCGGCCACCAGGATCTCGGTGGGCGGCGTCGACTGCGCCAGCGCGCTGTCGAGCACCCGCTCGAGCGCTTCGGGCCAGTTGTACGTCGAGATGACCAGACCGATCGTCGCCATGCGGGCGGTTGGGGATTGGACCGGCCCAAGATAAGCCCTTGCCTTGAACCGAGGGACCGGGGCGCCGAGCTTTAGGGATGACGCCGCCGTTCCCCGCCCTCGCCACCGCCGACTTCGACTACTCGCTGCCGCCGGAGTTGATCGCTCAGGTGCCGACGGAGTCCCGCGGCGCCAGTCGGCTGCTCGTCCTCGATCGGGACAACCGATCACTCGCCGACCGACGGTTCGGCGACCTGGTGGAGCTGGTGCCGCCCGGCGACCTGCTGGTGCTCAACTCGACCCGCGTCCTCCACGCCCGGCTCCTCGGTCGCCGCCCGACCGGCGCCGCGGCGGAAGTCCTCCTGATCCATCCGGCGCCCGATGGAACCTGGATCGC
>JAEUJH010000282.1 GCA_016794825.1 Gemmatimonadota bacterium | reverse complement strand
CACGGCCCCCGCGTCGTGCTCGCCACCACGCTCCTCACCAACCTGGCGTACGCGCTGGCGGTCACCCTGCTGGCGCGGCTCGATCCGGCGCCCGGCTATCAGTCCTTCCTGATCGGGGTCAACCTGGTGTCGCTCCTCGTGGCGGCCATTGCCGGGGCTCGCAGCCGCGCGGCGGAGCTCTCCCGGGAGCGCGAACGGATCTATCGGCTGGTGGCCGACAATTCGACCGACGTCATCGTGGTCATCCGCTCCGACGGCACCTGCGAGTATGCCTCGCCCTCGACCGAGGCGGTCCTTGGCTGGGCGCCGCGACAGCTCGTCGGCGGCAACCTCCGACCACTCATCCATGAAGACGACATGGACCGGAGCGTGCGCGACTTCGAGCGCTCCTTCGCCGACGATCAGCTGCCCGCCACCACGCTCCGGATCCGATGCGCGGATGGGAGCTATCGATGGGTCGAGCGAACCGCCCGGGCCTTCATCGATCCGGACGAACCCGAGACTCCGAAGGTCGTGGCCGTCGTCCGCGACATCACCGATCGGCAGCATCTCGAGGACAGCCTCCGGCAGTCGCAGAAGCTGGAGAGCGTCGGCCGGCTGGCCGGGGGCATCGCGCACGACTTCAACAACCTGCTCACCGCCATCCTCGGCCACTCGAGTCTGCTCCAGGAGGACGACCGACTCCCGCCCGACGTCATCGGGCAGGTCGACGAGATGCGCCGAGCCGCTGAACGAGCCGCGGGCCTGACCGGGCAGCTCCTGGCTTTCGCGCGGCGTCAGGTCACCGTGCCCCAGGTCGTCGACCTCAACGCGCTGACGGCCAGCATGCAGCGACTGCTCGAACGGGTCCTCGGCGAAGATATCCGACTCGAGACCCAGCTCGGCGACGACCTGGGTCGGGTGCGGATCGATCCCGGGCAACTGGAGCAGGTGTTGCTCAATCTGGCCGTCAACGCGCGCGACGCGATGCCGGAGGGCGGCCGACTGACCATGCGAACGTCCACCCGACGAAGCCGGACCCGGACGCCCTTCAACCCGGCCACCGGCACGGGCGATCACGTCGCCATCGCGGTCACCGACACGGGGCAGGGCATCCCGCCCGACACGATGGCCCGGATCTTCGAGCCGTTCTTCACCACCAAGGTCGTCGGCAAGGGGACCGGCCTTGGGCTTTCGGTGTGCGACGGCATCGTTCGCCAGGCCGGGGGGCGGATCAACGTCGACTCGGCGGTCGGTCGCGGTACCACGTTCACCATTCAGCTCCCGATCGCGACCGACGACTCGGAGGCGGCCCTGCCCATGGTGACGCCGGCCACGGTCGCCGGGGGCGAGGGCGAGTCGATCCTGGTCGTCGAGGACGAGCCGCAGGTCCTCGATCTGGTCGTCCGGGTTCTCACGGCCGATGGCTACCGGGTCCTCACCGCCTCGGATGGAGACGAGGCCCTGGCGCTGCTGGCCGGGCGCACCGACCGGGTCGAGGCGCTGATCACCGACGTTCGGCTTCCGGGCATGTCGGGGCCGCGGCTCGCCGCGGTCGTCCGCGAGCGGTACCCCGCGGTCCGGACCCTGTACATGTCCGGTTTCGAGGAAGCCCACGAAGACGCGCTCCGCGCCGCCTGGGTCCCGGGCGCCTTTCTGGCCAAGCCGTTCTCCCCCGAGATGCTCCGGGCCCGAATCCGGGAGCTGCTCGACGGATCGCGCCCCCCGGCCGCCCCGCCGGCCCTCCCCCCGGCCAACCTCCGGCCAGTCGCGGCGCGTTGACGCTTCCCCCCGGCCGCGGGTAAGTTGTCCGCCCCGAGGACAGGTGCTCGAGTGGCTGAAGAGGCACGCCTGGAAAGCGTGTATACGCCAACAGCGTATCGAGGGTTCGAATCCCTCCCTGTCCGTTCCCCATCGAAGCCGGCACCGGGTTCCCCCTGGGCCGGCTTCGATGCATCCGGCCCCCAGGAACCAAACGCCCCCCGGGCCGCGTTATACTAGGAAGCCCCGTTCAGGAGTCCGTCCGATGATCATCCGCCGCCCCCCCGACCTCCCCACCGCGGAGATCACCGACGAAGCCCTGTACCACGACCGGCGGCGGTGGCTCGCCGCGACGGCCGCGGCCGTCGCCGGCCTGGCCGTGCCCCGGTCGGCTGCCGCGCTCGGTCAGGGACAGGACGACAAGCCGACCCCGTACGACGTGGTCACCACGTACAACAACTACTACGAGTTCGGGACCGACAAATCGGATCCCGCGCAGAACGCCGGCGGCCTCAAGGTCAAACCGTGGACCGTGTCGGTCGAAGGCGACGTCAAGAAACCCGGGCGCTACGACCTCGACGACCTCCTCAAGGGCTTGCCCACGGTCGAGCGGGTCTACCGGATGCGCTGCGTCGAAGCCTGGTCGATGGTCATCCCGTGGAACGGCGTGCTGCTCCGCGACCTGCTCAAGAAGCTGGAACCGGGCACCAACGCCAAGTTCGTCGAGTTCACCACCCTCGCCGACGCGCGACAGATGCCGGGGCTCCGGTACGACGTCCTCGCGTGGCCGTACGTCGAAGGGCTTCGGATCGACGAAGCGGCCCATCCGCTGACCATGCTGGCCACCGGCATCTACGGCAAGCCGATCCTCAACCAGAACGGCGCACCGATCCGGCTGGTGGTGCCGTGGAAATACGGCTTCAAGGGAGGGAAGAGCATCGTCAAGATCCGCTTCATGGAGACGATGCCGAAGACCGCCTGGAACCTGGCGGCGCCGAACGAGTACGGCTTCTACGCCAACGTCAATCCCAATGTGTCGCACCCCCGGTGGAGCCAGAAGACCGAACGCCGTCTGGGCGAGTTCTTCCGGCGCCCCACGTTGATGTTCAACGGGTACGCCGATCAGGTCGGCTCGCTCTATTCGAACCTCGACCTCCGGACCAACTACTGACCTCGGCCCCGGGCCGCTCCGTCCGCCCATGACGTCCCCATCGCCCCGCCGGCCCCGGCGGGGCAGCCTCCAGAGTACCGTCGTGCGATGGGTCCTCAAGCCGGCGCTCTGGATCGGCTGCCTGGCTCCCGCGGCCTGGCTCGCCAGGGGCGTCGCCACGCTCGACCTCGGCGCCGACCCGGTCAAGACCCTGACTCACACCACCGGGCTGACCGCGCTGATCCTGCTGTTGCTGACCCTGACCGTCACCCCCGCGCGGCGGCTCAGCGGAGTCGACGCGCTGATCGCACTCCGCCGGCCCCTCGGCCTGTTCGCGTTCTTCTATGCCACGGTCCACCTGCTGATTTACGCGGTGTTCGACCACCGCTTCGACCCGGCCGAAATCGCCGCGGACATCGTCGAACATCCCTGGGTTCTGGTGGGGTTCGCTGCGTTCCTGATCCTTCTCACGCTCGCGCTCACCTCGCCGCCCCCGGTGGTTCGCCGGCTGGGCGGCCGGACCTGGAACCGGCTCCACCGGCTGATCTACCCGGCGGCCGGACTGGCGGTCCTCCACTTCTTCTGGCTGGTCAAGAAGGACACCAGGGAACCGGTCCTGTACGGCGCGATTCTCCTCCTGATTCTGGCTAGCCGGTTCTTCATCCGACCGACTCGCCGGCCCCGGACCGCCGCGCCCGACTAGGCCAACTCCCCCTCGTTGGCCGACGTCGCTAGATTCCGGGTTGCGCCTAAGTGTTATCGCAACTTGGAGATAGCATGCTTCCGGCCCCCGATCCCGCCCGCTTTCGCGATCCGCGGCTCCGACCCATTGCCGAAAAGGTGATGGCCGGGCAACGGCTCGATGCGGCCGATGGGATCGCCCTCTACGACACGCACGACATCCTGAGCCTCGGTCAGCTGGCCGAATGGGCCAACGCCCGGAAGAACGGCGACCGGGTCTTTTTTTCGGCCAATCAGCACCTCAATCCGACCAACGTCTGCGTCCTTCGGAACACCTGCGTGTTCTGCTCGTTTGCGCGGATGCCCAAGGAAGAGGGCGCCTACACCCGGAGCCTCGACGAGGTCTACCACGAGGCGGAGCAGGCGCGCGGCGCGCCGACCCGGGAGTTCCACATCGTCGGCGGCCTGCACCCGAAGCTTCGCCTCAGCTACTACGCCGACATGTTCCGCGGCCTCAAGGAGCGGCACCCCGGCGTTCACATCAAGGCGCTCACCGCCGTGGAAATCGCCCACCTGGCGCGGATCGAGAAGACGTCCATCGAGGATGTCCTGATCCGGCTCCGGGAAGCCGGCCTCGACACCATGCCGGGCGGCGGGGCGGAGGTGTTCAGCACCGCCGTCCGCGCCACGATCGCCGAGCGGAAGCTGACCGGCGACGAATGGGTCAAGGTCCACCGGATCGCCCACGGGCTCGGCATCCGGACCAACTGCACGATGCTCTACGGGCACGTCGAAACCGCCGCGGACCGGATCGAGCATCTCACCATGCTCCGCGACCTCCAGGACGACACCGGCGGATTCCTGACCTACATCCCGCTCGCGTACCATCCGGACAACAACGAGCTGGGTGAGGACATGGGGCGGGTCGGCTCCGCCACGACGGGCTACGAGGACCTGAAGAACGTGGCCGTGGCTCGGCTCTTCTTCGACAACATCGACCACATCAAGACCCACTGGCCGATGGTGACGCCGTTCATGTCGCAGGTCGTGCTCCAGTTCGGATGCGACGACCTCGAAGGCACGGTCGTGTACGAGCGGGTCTATCACGAGGCCGGGGCCCGGACGGACATGCACATGCCCTACCGGCGTCTGGTCGACCTGATTCGGGCGGTCGGGAAGCGGCCGGTCGAGCGCGACAGCTTCTACCAGCCGGTTCGCGAGCAGTTCGACGACCTCGAGACCTCGGCCGCCGGCGCCGGAGCTCCGGTGGTTCACGCCGCATGAGTCCCGCCTCGCCACCGCTTCGTCTCGGGCGGATTCCGTGGATCAACTGCTTCCCGATCTACAGCGCCATCGATCGGGATCAGGTGCACGTCGACGCCGAACTGGTGACGGGAACCGCCGCCGAACTCAACGACCTGCTCGCCGCGGGCGAACTGCAACTGAGCGTCGTCTCGGCGGTCGAGTACGCCCGGGCCGCCGCGTCGTACCACCTCCTCCCGGACCTCGCGATCAGCTGCGACGGGCCGGTGCGGAGCGTGGCGCTGTTCAGCCGCCGCCCCGTGCACGAACTCGACGGCGCCACCGTGCTCCGCACCGCGTCGTCGCGCACCTCGGTTCTGCTCCTCGAATTGCTCTGCCGGCATCGGTGGCGGATCCGCCCGCGCTTCGCCACCGTGCGGGCCGAGTCCACCGACCTCGGTGCCCTGGCCGGATTCCCCCACGAAGCCGTTCTCGTCATCGGCGACGCCTGCCTGGTCCTCGCGGCGCAGGGGATCTACCCCTACATGACCGACCTGGGCCTTGCCTGGCGGGAGTGGACTGGCCTGCCGTTCGTGTTCGCCGTCTGGGCCGCCCGGCGCGATGCCGACCAGGTGGCCGTGCGCCGGGTCCACCAGGGCCTCCTGGCGTCGAGGGCCTGGGGTCTCGACCACCTGGACGAACTGGCCCGGGCCGCCTCGACGGCCACCGGCATCGACCCCCGCGTCACCCGGGAGTATCTCGGCGATCTCGACTACGCCCTGAGCTACCGGCATCTCGCGGGCCTGACCGACTTCTTCCGACGGCTCGCCGAGGACGGGATGGTCCCGGACGGCTCGCTGTCGTTCATTACCGCAGCCTGACAGGCGGACTCGATGATCGTCGACCGCAGCTCTTCGGAGTTCAAGCAGTATCTCGAACTCTATCAGAAAGCCCCGCTCCTCGAGCTTGGCCAGCTGGCCGATCAGGAGCGCTACCGGCACCACCCCGACGAGGTGGTGACCTACATCATCGACCGCAACATCAACTACACCAACGTCTGCGTCGCCGACTGCAAGTTCTGCGCGTTCTACCGACGGCCCCGGCACGACGAGGGTTACGTCCTGCCGTTCGAGAAGATCGGCGAGAAGATCGACGAATGCCGCGCGCTCGGCGGAGTCCAGATCCTCCTGCAGGGCGGTCACAACCCGTACATCCCGTTCGAGTGGTATCTCGAACTGATGCGCTACATCAAGAAGCACCATCCGATCCACATCCACGGGTTCTCCCCCTCGGAAGTGGTCTTCTTCAGCGAGCGGTTCGGCCTCTCCGTCGCCGACGTGGTCCGGGAACTCAAGGCCGCGGGCCTCGACAGCATTCCCGGGGGCGGCGGCGAGATCCTCGTCGATGCGGTCCGCGAGCGGGTGGCCAAGAAAAAGGCCCAGACCGATGAGTGGCTCGGCGTCCAGGAAGAGGCCCACCGGCAGGGCATGAAGACCTCGGTGACGATGATGTACGGCCTCGGCGAGTCGGACGAAGACCGGATCGAGCACCTGTTCCGGGTTCGCGACGTCCAGAACCGGACCGGCGGCTTTACCGCCTTCATCTGCTGGCCGCTCCAGCCCGATGGCACCGAAATGGAAGGCCAGCCGAAGACCGACGCGGTGGCGTACCTCCGGACCCTCGCCATCAGCCGCATCATCCTGTCGTCGGTGCCCAACCTCCAGTCGTCCTGGGTTACCATGGGACTCAAGGTGGGGCAGGTGGCGCTTCGATTCGGCGCCAACGACTTCGGGAGCCTGATGATGGAGGAGAACGTCGTCTCGGCGGCCGGAACCACCTACCGGGCCACCCTTCGGGAAATGGAGCGGGCCATCACCGATGCGGGCTACCAGCCCCGCCGGCGCCGGCAGGACTACTCCATCATCGACGAACCGGCCTCCGTCGCGGCCTGATGCGCGTCGGCCTCGGGTACGACTCCCACCGATTCGTCGCCGACCGCCCGCTGATCCTGGCCGGCCAGCGGATCCCGCACCCGCTGGGTCTGGCCGGGCACTCCGATGCCGACGCCGTGGCCCATGCCGTGATCGACGCGCTGCTCGGCGCCACCGGCCTGGGCGACATCGGCACGCTCTTCCCGGACACCGACCCCGCGTGGAAGGACGCCGATTCGATGGAGCTCCTCCGTCAGGTCGGCGCACGCCTCTCGGCCGGTGGCTGGCGCCCGCGCCAGATCGACGTGACGGTCGTCCTGGAAGCCCCCAAGCTCGGGCCAGCCAAACCGGCCATGGCGGCCGCGCTGGCCCGGGCCCTGGGCCTCGACGCTGACGCCGTCGGCGTCAAAGCCAAAACCAACGAAGGCATGGGCTTCATCGGGCGAGGGGAGGGGATCGCGGTCCTCGCGGTCGCGACCGTCGACCGGACGTGATCGAGTCGCTGCTCCATTCCCTCGCCCAGGCGCCTCCGATCCTGGTCTACGTCCTGATCGCGGTCTCCTGCGCCATCGAGAACTTCTTCCCGCCGTCGCCCTCGGACGTCTTCGTGGCCATGGCGGGTTTCCTGTCCCAGCATGGTGACTATCAACCCGTCACCATCTTCCTGACGGCGTGGGCCGGCGGAATATCGGGCGCGCTCGTCGTGTACGGCGTCGCCCGGCGGTACGCCGACCCGTTCATCGGGTCCCGGGTTGGCCGGCTTCTCCTCCCGCCGGACGCGATGGCGTTCCTGCTCAAGGAGTACGGGCGGTACGGCTGGTTCGGTCTCTTCCTCACCCGGCTCCTCCCGGGCTTCCGGTCGGTGGTCGCCCCGTTTGCCGGCCTGAACCGGATTCCGCTCTGGCGTTTCCTCCTTCCGGTGTCCGTCGCGTCGGGCCTCTGGTACGCGAGCCTGACCTGGGTCGGGGCCCGCGTGGGCGACGAGTGGGATCTGGTGGTCCGCTTCCTCGATCGGCTCTACCAGGGACTCGGCGCCGCGGCCGTGATCGTCCTCGTCCTGCTCGTGATCGGATTCCTCTGGTGGCGACGGAGCCGGCGAACCGGGACCTGACCGAGGCCCTGGCGCGGAGCTTCGCGCTCGAGGGCTTTCGCGATTACCTCGCCCTCGAAGCGGGGGCGAGTCCGCACACCGTGGACAATTACCTCCGCGACCTCCGTCACCTCCTCGGGTTCCTCCTGGACCGGAAGGTGGGCCGCCCGGCCGCCGTGTCCCGCCACCACCTCCGCGAGTTCGTGTTCGCCCTCAAGGACGCGGGGGCCAGCCCTGCCACGATCCGCCGGCACGTGTCCGCCCTGCACACCTATTTCGGCTTCCTGATCGGCGAGGGCGTCCTCACCGACGATCCGAGTGACCGGCTCGAAACCCCGCGAAAGGGCCGGAAGCTGCCCTCGGTGCTGTCCGTCGCCGAGGTCGAACGGCTGCTCGTGGCGCCCGGACTCGACGACCCGCTCGCCTGGCGCGACCGAGCCCTCCTCGAGCTGGCCTACGGCGCCGGCCTCCGCGTTTCCGAGGTCTGCGGACTCCGGCTCGAGGACCTGGCCTTGAACGACGGCCTCGTTCGGGTCATCGGCAAGGGCAACAAGCAGCGCCTCGTCCCCATTGGCCGGAAGTCCCTGGCCACCGTCGCCATCTACCTCAACACCCTCCGGCCCACGCTGGACCGGGGCGGGAGCAAGGGCAGGGTCATGGTCAACGCCCGCGGCACGCCCCTGAGCCGGGTCGGCGCGTGGGGCGTGGTCAAGAAGGCGGCCGACGCGGCTGGACTGACCCGACGGGTCACCCCGCACACCCTCCGGCACAGCTTCGCCACCCACCTGCTCGAGGGCGGGGCCGACCTCCGGGCGGTGCAGGAGATGCTGGGCCACGCCGACCTTTCGACCACCCAGATCTACACCCACGTCGATCGTGAGTACCTTCGGTCGGTGCATCGCCAGTTCCACCCGAGGGGTTAGGGCTGTGAAACCCCACCGGTCGAGGTTACGTTACACAGTGTAACGTGTCCGCCGGTCCATTCCGGGGGAGGTCCGTATGAACATGAAATGGTATTGGGGCAAGATCGCCCTGACGGCGGGGGCCATTTTCGCCGTCGGCTACGCCGGGATGAGCGCGTTCCGATCGACCAAACGGCAAGTCGTCCGGGCCGTCGAGTCGAACGCCGACCTGACCATCCCGCTGCCGTTCCTCCCCTTCAATTTCGACGGCGCCAAGCTCGGCACCTTCCGCAAGGTCGTGCTCCATCGGAGCACCCCCGAGAACGTCGAGTCCGTCGAGGTGACCGTCCGGGTCAGCGACCCGAGCGTGTTGACCCGGCTCGGCAGCTGCAACCTGACCGTCGACGATCCCTCCCGGCTCAACGAAAACAGCTCGTTCCGGTGCGTGGCCCTCGACGCCACGATGGAGAACTTCGGCTCGGTCGTGGTCATGACGCGCGGGGCCGACGGGCACTGGACTCGGGCAACCTCGGTTCCTCTCGTCCTGCCCAAGGACGTCGCCCGCCGGATCCAGGGTCGCGAGGCCCAGCAGCACGCCTCGCAGCTCGAGGCCGATCGGTTCCGGCAACTCGGTGACAGCGTGGCCGTCCTGGCCCGCCTCTTCGCCGGCGCCACCTCGGACTCGGCGCGGGACGCCCTCAAGGAGCAGATGGACGACCTCCAGACCGAAATGAATGACCTCCGGGAGTCGATCGTCGAAGCCGCCACCGAGCGGGCGGCGGCCGCGGCCGAAGCCGCCGCCGAGGCGGCCACCCGGACCGTCGAGATCAAGGTGGCGACCCCGAAGCCGGCCGAACCGCCGAAGGCCAAGGCGCCGCCCGCCCCGCCTGGTTGAGCGTTAGGGTCGAGCCCTTCCGGAGGCACTTGAGGCGGGCAATTGTAACCCATTGCATTGAATCGTTTTAGCGGTTAAAGGCAGGTCCCAACGAGGCGCGGCACGACTTTTGACAACGGTCGGCCGCGCTCTTAGTTTGGGAAATGCCCGTGCTCGGTGTCGTGCCGGCCCGTTTGGGTTCGTCGCGGCTGACGAGGAAACCCCTCCAGCTGCTGGGAGGAGAGCCGCTGGTGGTCAGGGTCTGGGAGCGGGTCCGGGCCATGGCCGTCTTCGACGAAGTCGTCATCGCCACCGACGCACCCGAGGTCCGGGCCGTGGTGGAACGCGCTGGGGGGCGCGTGGTCATGACCTCGTCGGCTCACGAGTCCGGCACCGATCGGGTCGCCGAGGTCGTGGGTCAGGCCGATTTCAGTCGTTTCGATTTGATCGTCAACGTCCAGGGAGACGAGCCGTTCCTGCCGCTCGAGGCGGTGACCGGTTCGGTGGAGCGGGTTCGCGCCGGCCACGACATCGGGACGGCCGCCGTGCCGATCGAGGCCGACGCGGCGCTCGACCCCGCCCGGGTCAAGGTGGTCACGGATCGACGGGGGCGGGCCCTCTACTTTTCCCGGGCCAGAATCCCGTTCCTTCGCGAGCCGACCGACCAGCCGGCCGAGTACTGGCAACACCTCGGCGTCTACGCGTACTCCCGCGACGGGCTGGCCCGGTGGGTGGCCGAGCCGCCGACCGCCCTGGAGCGGGCCGAACGACTGGAACAACTTCGGGCGCTGGACCTCGGACTTTCGATCGGCGTGACCCGGCTCGCCGAGCCGGCGCCGCCGGGTATCGATACACCGGATGATTTGGCTTGGGCCGAGCGACACTGGAACGCACACACCATGGGGGGCGGCATTCGATGACGACGCCAGGCAACACCAAGTACATCTTCGTCACGGGCGGCGTGGTCTCTTCGCTCGGCAAGGGCATCGCCGCCGCCTCGCTCGGCCGGCTCCTCGTCCAGCGAGGCTTGAACGTCACCCTCCAGAAATTCGATCCCTACATCAACGTCGATCCCGGCACCATGTCGCCGTTCCAGCACGGCGAGGTGTACGTCACCGACGACGGCGCCGAGACCGACCTCGATCTCGGGCACTATGAGCGGTTCATCGACCGGTCGCTCTCCCAGCAGAACAACATCACCACCGGCCGGATCTACCAGACCGTCATCACCAAGGAACGCCGCGGCGAGTACCTCGGCTCGACGGTGCAGGTCATCCCGCACATCACCGACGAGATCAAGGCCGCCATCCGGCGGAGCGCCCCGGGCCACGACGTCGTCATCACCGAGATCGGCGGCACGGTCGGCGACATCGAGTCGCTGCCGTTCCTCGAGGCCATCCGGCAGTTCCGCCAGGAAGTGGGCCGCGAGAACGCCCTCTTCATGCACCTGACGCTGGTCCCATGGATCGCCGCCGCCGGCGAACTCAAGACCAAGCCGACCCAGCACTCGGTCCGCGATCTGATGCAGATCGGGATCCAGCCCGACATGCTGATCTGCCGGAGCGATCACCCGCTCGGGGCCGACATCAAGCGGAAGATCGCCCTCTTCTGCAACGTCGACTTCGGCTGCGTGGTGGAAAGCCCGGACGTCGATTCGATCTACCAGATCCCGCTCAAGTTCCACGAGCAGGGACTCGATCGGGAAGTGTGCGAGCGGCTCCACCTCGAAACCCGCGAGCCGGACCTGACCGAGTGGCGCACCCTGGTGGCCAAGATCCTCGAGCCGCCGGCCCGGGTAAAGATCGCGGTCGTCGGGAAGTACACCGATCTCCACGACGCCTACAAGTCGGTTCAGGAAGCCCTCCTCCACGGCGGGATCCCGAACGACGTGGGCGTCGACATCCACTGGATGTCGAGCGACCGGTTCGTCGACCAGAAGTCGGCCGGCCAGGCCCTGGCCGGGATGCACGGCCTCCTGGTTCCCGGCGGCTTCGGCGTCCGGGGCGTCGAGGGCATGGTCGAGGCCGTTCGCTGGGCCCGCGAAAACCGGCTCCCGTTCTTCGGCATCTGTCTCGGCCTCCAGGTCGCGATCATCGAGTTCGCCCGCAACGTCTGCCGCCTCAACGCCAACAGCACCGAGTTTGAGCCGGACTGCGAAGTCCCGGTCATTTCGCTGATGGCCTCGCAGCGGAACGTCAGCGACATGGGCGGTACCATGCGACTCGGCGCCTATCCGGCCCGGCTCCGCCCGGCCAGCGTGGCCCTGGCGGCCTATGGAGCCGCCGAAATCAGCGAGCGGCACCGCCATCGGTGGGAAGTCAGCAACTCCTACCGCGATGTCCTGGCCGAGCACGGCCTCCGGCTCTCCGGTCAGTCGCCGGACGGCGGCCTGGTCGAGATCATCGAGCTGCCCGATCACCCCTGGTATCTGGGGTGCCAGTTCCACCCGGAACTCAAGTCGCGCCCGACCCGGCCGCATCCGCTGTTCGCGGCCTTCATCGGCGCGGCCCGGCGGAATGCCTTCGGCGAGCGCGAGGCGCCGATGAGCGTCCGCCAGCAGATGGCCGGCTCGACCAAGTGACGGGGTGGCGGTTCCAGGCCGCGGGCGGGCCGGTCCTGATCGCGGGGCCGTGCGTCGTCGAAACCGACGACGTCCTGCTCCGGGTGGCCGACCGGCTCGCGGCGTTAGGCACCGCCCTCGGGATTCCGGTCTGTTTCAAGGCGAGCTTCGACAAGGCCAACCGGTCGCGGCCGGGGGCCCTTCGGGGCCCGGGGCTCGACGCCGGACTCGCCGCGCTCGACCGGGTCCGGCGGGCCACCGGGTTGCCGATCCTGACCGACGTGCACGAAACCGGTCAGGTCGCGGCGGCGGCGGCGGTCGTCGACGTGCTCCAGGTGCCGGCCTTCCTGAGCCGCCAGACCGACCTGCTGGTGGCCTGCGGCGGCGCCGGCAAGCCGGTCAACGTCAAGAAGGGGCAGTGGATGGACCCGGACGCGATGGCGGGGGCCGTCGCCAAGGTCCGGGGCGGGGGGGCAACCGAGGTGGCGGTGACCGAGCGGGGGACGTTCTTCGGCTACGGAGATCTGGTGGTCGACATGAGGAGCTTCGAGCGGCTGCGCGACGCGACGGGCGGACCGGCGCTCTTCGACGCCACCCACTCGGTCCAGCGACCGGGGCGGGGCGTCGACGGAGCGAGCGGTGGCGCGCGCGACTGCGTGCCGGCGCTCCTCCTGGCCGCGGCCGCCGCGGGCGCCGACGGCTTCTTCATCGAGACCCATCCCGATCCCGCCTCCGCCTGGAGCGACGCCGAAACCCAGTGGCCCCTCGATCAACTCGAGCCCCTGGTTCGTCGCGCGGTCGCCGTCTGGCACACCAGCCGCGCCAGTTGACATGATCGACCCGACCCTGGCCCGCCGGATTCGCCTCCTCGTCCTCGATGTCGACGGGGTGCTGACCGACAACGCCATCTACCTCGGTCCGGTGGCCGGCGCTCGGGTGGAACTCAAGCGCTTCGACATCCAGGACGGCCTCGGCCTCGGCCTCCTCCGGGGCGGCCCGATCGAGGTCGCCTGGTTGAGCGGTCGCTTTTCCGAAGCCACCACCCTCCGGGCCGAGGAACTCCGGATCCCGATCCTGATCCAGGATTCCCGGGCCCGAAAGATCCCGGCCCTCGAGGGCGTCCTCGAGGATCGAGGCATCGACTGGAGCGAAGTGGCCTACGTCGGCGACGACCTGGCCGACCTCGGCGTCATGGAGCGAGTCGGGCTGCCGATCGCGGTGGCCAACGCCGTCGACGAGATCAAGGCCGTGGCCCGGTGGACGACCACCCGGCAGGGAGGCCACGGCGCGGTCCGCGAGGTCGTCGAGGCCATCCTCAAGGCCCGGGGCGAATGGACCGACGCCATCCATCGGTATCGCGCCGCCCGGGAGACCGTGTGACCGCCATCGGAACCGATCCTCGAGTCGTGGCCGCCGGGCGCCGGGTTCTCGAACTCGAGGCCCGCGCCGTGGCGGCCGCCGCCGAGCGGCTCGACGATCGGTTTGCCGCCGCGGTGGCGCTCCTCCGGAACGCGCCGGGGCGGGTCATCGTGGCCGGGGTGGGGAAGTCGGGCCTCGTGGCGCGGAAGATCGCGGCCACCCTGACGTCGACCGGTACGCCAGCCGCGTTCCTCCATCCCGTCGACAGCCTCCATGGCGATCTCGGCATCGTCGGCCCTGGCGACGTCGCCATCCTCCTCAGCAAGAGCGGCGAAACCGAGGAACTCTTCGGCCTGGTCGAGATGCTCGGTCGGCAGGGGGTTCCGATCGTCGCCATTACCGGCGATGCGGGGTCGACGCTGGCGCGGGCGGCCCGGGTGGTTCTCGACGGCGGCGTGGCCGAGGAAGCGTGCCCGCACGATCTGGCCCCGACGACCAGCACCACCGTGGCGCTGGCCGTGGGCGACGCGCTCGCGGTGGCACTCCTCGAGGAGAAGGCGTTTTCCCGCGATGCCTTCGCGTCGCTGCATCCCGGTGGGCGGCTGGGTCGCCGTCTCCTCCTTCGGGTCCGCGACGTCATGGTGCCCGTGGGCGCCACCCTGACCGCCGCCGACTCGATGGGGCGGGCCGTCGAACTGCTTGCCCATCAGCGCGGGCTCGCCATCGTGGCCGATGCCGGCGGGGTACTCGGCGTCGTCACCGCCGGCGACCTCTCCCGCCTGGCCGAGCGGGAGCGCGACTACCTGACCATCCCGGTTGGTCGGGTCATGACCACGACGCCGAAGACCGCCTCCGCCGACGACCTCGCCGCCTCGGCCGTGGGGCTGCTCCAGCGGCACGGGATCATGGCCCTGCCGGTCCTCGACGCCGGCCAGCGCCTCGTCGGGGTCGTCCATCTCCACGACCTGCTGAGGGCGGGGGCGGTATGAGGGCGGCCCTCTTCGGCCTGGGCCTCATGGTGTTCGCGGCGGCGTGCCGCCCGGCGGGCATTCGCGTCACCCAGTCGGCGCCGGTGGCCGACAGCGCCGATCAGAAGATGCTCGGCATGAGCACCAACATGCTCGACGAGGGGGTCCGCACCGGCTACGTCACGGCCGAGACCGCCTTCGTGTACCAGAGCGCGCAGCGGATGGATCTCCGCCGTCTCAAGGTCACCTTCTTCGAGAACGGCAAGCAGAGTTCGGTCCTCACGGCCGATCAGGGCGACTACCATCTCAACCTGGGCTCGCTCGACGCACGCGGCCACGTCAAGGTCATCTCGACCGACGGCCGCCGGCTCGACACGCCGCATCTGATCTACGACAAGTCGTCCCTCCAGCTCCGGAGCGATACGACCTTCGTCTACGAGTCGCCGACCGAGCGGCTCACGGGCAACCGCTTCACCTCGGATCTCGAGTTTCGCAACGTCATCGTCGACCAGCCGAAGGCCCGCCAGCGCGGACCCGGCTTCCCGCTGACGGAGAAATGAGATGAGCCGGCGCCTCCTCCTCGTCGTCGCGGCGCTCGCCGCGTTCGCCACCAACGCCGCGGCGCAGGGCCGGCGGCAGGTGCCGGATCGGGAGCGGTGCGTCATCGACATCGTCAACGTCGACCGCCAGGGCGTTCGCACCACCCCGACGCCGGGCCAGGAGAACATGTACCTGGGCGGCAACGTCCACGTGCAGTGCCGGGGACGGAACATCCACATCTACGCCGACAGCATGGCCTCGTTCGGCGGCTCGATCTGGCAGTTCATCTCCCAGGGCAACCGGGTCAAGTACCGCGACTCGACCACCGCCCTCGACACCGACTTCGGCACCTACGTCAAGGATGGCGAACGGTTCGAGGCCCAGGGCAACGTCGAACATCGCGACCTCAAGACCGGGTCGATGATCAAGGGGTCGCGGGTCGACTACCTCCGCCCGGTCAAGGGCCTCCGCGACGTCCTCGAGGTCATCGGCTACAACCGGCCCACCGTCACCTACGTGGTGACCGATTCCGCCGGCCGGCCCCAGGCGCCCTACGTCATCATCGGCAACAAGGTGGTGACCAAGGGCAACGAAGCCATCTACGCCGGCGGGGCGGTGCAGATCGACCGCGAGGATCTCAAGGGGCTCGCCGATTCGCTCTGGCTCGACTCCGGCAAATCCCAGGGCGGCCAGCTGATCGGCCACGCGTCGCTGCAGAGCGTCCAGGAGAACGGCTTTACCCTGACGGGGCGGACCATCGACATCGGCCTCACCAACAAGGAGCTGTCGGGGGTGACGGCCCACGACACCGCCCGCCTCGTCAGCAAGGACGTGACCCTCGACGCCGACTCCATCCGGGTCGAACTCGTCACCCGCCGGGCCGAGTTGACCCGCGCCTGGGGCAAGACGCTCCGGCCCCGAGTCGTCTCCGCCGACTACCAGGTCACCGGCGACTCGCTCCTCATCCTGACGCCGCTTCAGAAGCTTTCCAAGGTCCAGGCCTTCGGAAAGGGCTGGGCCGGCTTCACCGGCGATTCGTCCAAGCCGGGCGCCCGGCGGGACTGGATCGGGGGCGAGATCGTGACGGTATCGTTCGTGGAACGCGACTCGGCCGGGGTCAAGAAGACCGCCATTCAGCAACTCGAGGCCGAGCGCGATGCCCGGTCGTTCTACCAGATGGACCCCGAGCGGGGGCAGACCATCGGCTCGATCAACTACACCAGAGCGCAGAAGATCCTGGTCACCATGCGCGTCACTCGCGACTCCAACACCGTGAGCCGGGTCGACGCCACCGGGGCCGTCGACGGGGCTCACCTCCAGCCGGCCCTCCGGCGGCGCGACTCCACCGCCGCCAAGCCCGACTCCACCGTCCGGCGGCCGGAGGCGGCGCCGCCGCGCCGAGGCAACCGATGACCAGCGTGCTCGCGGGCGACCGCCTCGACAAGGCGTTCCGACGCCGGCGCGTCGTCAAGGACGTGTCGGTCGAGGTCCGCCAGGGCGAGATCGTGGGCCTGCTCGGACCGAACGGGGCCGGCAAGACCACCACGTTCTACCTCATCACCGGCCTGATCCGGCCCGACGACGGCAAGATCACCCTCGACGGCGCCGACATCACCCGGCAGCCCATGTACCGACGGGCCCGGAACGGGATCGGCTACCTCGCCCAGGAACCGTCGGTGTTCCGGCGGATGACGGTCGAGGACAACGTCCTGGCCATCCTCGAAACCCTGCCGATCTCGCGGGCCGAGCGGCGGGATCGGCTCGAGCGGCTTCTCGACGAACTCGGCCTCAAGCACCTGCGGAACAACCGGGCCTACAGCCTGAGCGGCGGTGAGCGCCGCCGGCTCGAGATCACCCGGGCGCTGGTCACCGAGCCCAAGTTCATGCTGCTCGACGAACCGTTTGCCGGGGTCGACCCGATCGCCGTTCACGACATCCAGACCATCGTGGCCAACCTCAAGTACCGGGGCATCGGGGTGCTGATCACCGACCATAGCGTCGAGCAGATGTTCGAGATCGTCGACCGGGCGTACATCATGTATGAGGGCGAGGTGCGCGCCGCCGGAACGGTGCGGGAACTCGTCTTCAACGATCAAGTGGCCGAACTCTATCTCGGGCCGACCATGACCGCGCGGCTCAGGGAACGGCTTGAACGGACGGAGAACGCTTCGTGAAGACCGGGCTGTCGCAACATACCGGGCTCCGCCAGGAACTGCGGATCAACCCACGGCTGTATCAGGCCATGGACATGCTCTACATGCCCATGATGGACCTGCAACAGCACCTGAAGCAGGAACTGCTCGTCAATCCGTTCCTCGAACTGCTCGAGCCGGAGGAAGAGTCGGACCAGCCCGAGGCCACCGCCGAACAGGAAAAGGACAAGAAGGAAAAGGAAGACGAGATCGACTGGGAGGAGATCCTCCTCAACGGCTTCGACGTCGGCGGGTCGAAGGCGCAGTACGAAGACCAGGAGTACCTCGAGCCGATCTGCGTCGAGCAGCCGGATCTGATCGACCACCTCCGGGAGCAGCTCCAGCTGATGAACCTGAGCCCCCGCCAGCAGCTGCTGAGCGAGGAGTTCCTCGGCAACATCAAGGAAGACGGCTACCTCAGCGCCTCGCTGGAGGAGATCCTCGGCTCGGTCAACGCCCTGCTCGAATCGCACTTCGACGGCGACGACGAATCGGACGACGAGGACGCGGACGCCCCGCCGAAGCCACCGGCCGTCCGGGCCGTGCCGCTGTTCGAGCCGGCCGAGGTCGAGAGCATGCTGGCGATGATCCAGCGGCTCGACCCGCCCGGCGTCGGAGCCCGCGATCTCAAGGAGTGCCTCACCATTCAGCTCCGGGAGGCCAAGGAAACGGAGTCGCTCTCCTACCGACTCGTCACCGAGGCCTTTCCCGACCTGATCGCCCATCGCTGGAACGACCTCGCCAAGCGGTTCGGGGTCGATCCCGGCAAGGTCCAGGCGGCCGCCGACGCGCTGGCTCGCTACGACCCCAAGCCCGGACTCAAGTACTCGAACCGCGGCGACGGCTACATCATTCCGGACCTGATCGTCGACAAGGTGGACGGGAAGTACCACGTCAGCCTCAACGACACCGGCGTGCCGCGGCTCCGTCTCAGCCGGTCCTATCAGGACGTGGCCCGCGACAAGAAGGCGCTGACGCAGGAGAACAAGGAGTTCATCGCCCAGAAGATGAACAGCGCCAACTGGATGATTCAGGCCATCGAGCAGCGTCGGCAGACGATGCTCAAGGTCATGAACTTCATCGTCGACCGGCAGCGCGCGTTCTTCGAGAAGGGCGTGGAGTACCTGAAGCCGCTCACCCTCCGCGAGGTGGCGGAGGTGATCAGCATGCACGAATCCACGGTCAGCCGCGTCACCAACGAGAAGTTCGTCCAGACGCCCCGCGGCGTGCTGCCGCTCAAGTTCTTCTTCTCGAGCGCCCTGACCACCGCCTCCGGCGAGGACGCCAGCGCCCGCTCGATCCGCGCCAAGCTCCAGAAGATGGTCGGCGAGGAAGAGGCCACCAAGCCGCTGACCGACCAGCAGATCGTGCATCGGTTCAAGGAGCAGGGCATCCAGATCGCCCGGCGCACCGTCGCGAAGTATCGCGACCAGCTCGGGATCCTCCCGGCCCGGATGCGCAAGCGGGTATGAGCGCCGCGCCGCCCGTCGCCGTCAGCGTCCTCGTTCCCGCCAAGGACGAGGCCGAGAACCTGCCCGAGTTCGTGCGGCTCTGCGGCGAGGCCCTCGGCCCGGCGGGCTTCAGCTTCGAGGTCGTGGTCGTCGACGACGGCTCCCGCGACCGGAGCGCCGACGTGCTCCGCGATCTCCAGACCCGGTATCCCTTCCTCCGGGTCGCCACGCATCGGCGGCAGCGCGGCATTGCCGACGCGCTCCGGACCGGCGCCGAGGCCGCCAGCGGCGACGTGCTGGTCTTCTATCCGGCCGACCTCCAGTACCTGCCGGAGGACATCCCGGCGCTGGTGGCCCCGATCCTGGCTGGCCAGGCCGACATCGTCACCGGGTCGAAGCAGGGGAAGTACGAGAAAGCCTTCGTCAGCGGGATCTACAACCGCCTCTGCCGCTGGCTCTTCGGGGTCAAGGTCGAGGACCTCAACTCGGTCAAGGCCTACCGGGCCGAGATCATGAGGGTGGTGCCGATGCGACCGGATTGGCACCGGTACATGGTGGTCATCGCCGCCGTCGAGGGCTATCGCCTGACCTCTCGCCCGGTGCCGCTCCACCCAAGGCGCGCCGGCATCTCGAAGTTCACCTGGACCCGGATTCCGGTCGGGGTGCTCGATCTGATCTCGGTCTGGTTCCAGCTCCGGTTCGGCCGGAAGCCGATGCTCTTCTTCGGCGTCCTCGGCGCGGTGCTGTTCCTGATCGGCTTCCTGGCCGGCGTCGTGGCCCTGATCCTCCGATTCGGCCCGCTCCAACTCGGCTTCCGCCCCCTCCTCAACCTGGTGGAAACGATGGTGATCAGCGGGATCTCGCTGTTCGGCTTCGGCTTCGTGGCCGAGCTGGTGGCGAGTTCGCGCGAGGAAATGCGCGAACTCGCGCGCGACCTTCGTCGCCCGCCCAGCGCCTGACCAATGCGGGTGGTGTTCCTCACCCACAACTATCCCCGTCATGCCGGCGACCTTCCCGGCGCGTTCCTGGCGCCCCTGGCCCGCGCGCTGCAGGTGCGCGGGCACGACGTCCGCGTCGTCGCGCCGAGCGACCGGGGCCAGGGCGGGGAGGACACCGTCGACGGGATTCCCGTGACGCGGGTGCGGTACGCGGGGGCGGAGCGCGAGCGGTACGCCTACTCGGGCCGGATGCAGGAAGCCATCGGGTCGCCGGCCGGGTGGGTCGCGCTCGCCGGGCTTCTCCGCGGTCTTCGCCGCGGTGCGCGAGCCGCCGCCGCCGGCGCCGGAGAAGCGGTGATCCACGCACACTGGTGGTTCCCGGCCGGGTTTGCGGCGCCATCGGAGTTGCCCACGGTGGTGACCCTCCACGGCACCGACGCCCGGCTGCTCGACCGCCCCTTGGCGCCACTGCTGGCCCGACGGGCCCTCGGCGCCCCCCGGGTGGTCAGCACGGTCAGCCGTCACGTGGCCGACCGGGTGGCCGCGGTCGTCGGGCGGCGCGTCGGCTCGGGGCACGTGTGCCCGATGCCGCTGGTCGTCCCGACCGGCCCGGTGTCGTCCGGGGGTGGGGGACTGCTGGTCGTCGGGCGCCTGACGGGGCAGAAGCGGGTCGACCTGGCTCTCCGAGCCCACGCGCGACTCCAGGCCCGTCACCCGAATCTGACCCTCACCATCGTGGGCGACGGGCCGGCGCGCCCCGGGCTCGAACGATTGGCCGCCACGCTCGGAACCGGACCCACGGTCCGGTGGATGGGTCAACTCCCGCCGGCTGGCGTTGCCTCAGCCCTGGCCTCCGCCGATGTCTTCCTGTTCCCGGCTGAGAACGAGGGTCTGGGCCTGGCGGCGGTCGAAGCGCTGACCGCGGGGGTCCCGGTGGTGGCGTGTCGCGACGGTGGGGGCGTGCTCGACATCCTCGAAGAGCCCGGCGCGGGCACCGTCACCGCGCCCGACGCCGACGCGATCGCCACCGCGGCTGAGGGGCTCCTGAATCCGGCGTCGCGGGCCGCGGCCGCCAGGGCGGGAGACCAATGGGCGGATCGGCTGGCTCCGGCCCGGGTCGCCGAGCGGTGCGAAGGGTGGTATCGGGAGGCACTCGGTGGTTAACCGGTGGCGCTGGGTCCGGGGCCTCCTTGGCCTCGCGATCGTGGTCTACGCGATCCGGATGGTGGCCCGGAACTGGGCGACCGTCGAGCAATCGCCGATCGAATGGCGGATTTCCATGCTGCCGATCGTGGGCAGTCTGGCGCTGGTGCTCGTCACCTACGCGATCCTCGTCGAGTCGTGGCGCCGGATGGTGGCGGGCTGGGGTGCCCGGATCGCGTGGTGGCCAGCCGCCCGGGTCTGGGTCATTTCGAGCATGGGGAAGTACCTTCCGCTGAAGTTCTGGACCATCGCCGGGATGGCGGTGCTCGGGCGTGAAGCTGGGGTCCCGGCCGGCGTGGCCACCACGGCGGCCGTGGTGCTGCAGGTCGTCTCGATCGGGACCGGGGCGCTGGTCGTGGCCCTGACCGGATCGGCCGCGCTCGAGGCGGTCACCCCGGGGGCGTGGCTCGGCCTGGCGGCGTTGATCGGCCTGGCCACGGCGTGTCTGGTCGTGGTCCTGTGGCCCCGGCCGCTCAACTGGCTGCTCCGGCGCCTGGGCCGCGATGGCGATCTCCGGGCACCGGCAGCCGCCGCCGTGGCCACGGGCGTCCTCGCCAACGCCGCGGCGTGGGTCGGTTACGGCATCGCGCTGAGTTGGCTGGCGCGGGGCGTCTTCGCGGAGGTGGCGTTGACGGTCCCGGCGGCCATCGCCGCCTTCACGGCGTCGTATCTGGCCGGGTTCCTGTTTCTCCTCGCGCCGAGCGGCTTGGGCGTGCGCGAGTCGGTGTTCGTGCTGTTGACCCAGGGCGCGTTGGGGCCGGCCCAGGCGGCGGCGTTGGCGGTGGTCTCGCGAATCGGCATGACGATCGCCGATCTCCTCGCGGCCGCGCCGTTCGTTCTTGCTCGGAGGAAGACGGGTGTCACGACCTAACGACAGTACCGGCGACTGGACGCCCCGCCGCCCGGCGGCGACGGCGGTTCTCTGCTTTGCCCTCGCGGCCCTGGCCCTGTGCTGGCCGATGCTCCAGGGCAAGTTCATTGCCGGCCCCTGGTCCGACCAGTTCGAGGCGGGCTACAGCTTCCGTCACTTCGCGGCGGAGTACTTCCGGCAGTACGGGTCCATCCCGCAGTGGAACCCGTATCTGTTCGCCGGCCTGCCGTTCGTCGGCGCCGCCCATGGCGACATCTTCTACCCGACGGCCCTCCTTCGCCTGATCCTCCCGACCGACGTGGCCATGAACCTCGGGTTCGCGCTCCACCTCGTCTTCGCGGGCTGGGCGATGTACGGCTTGATGCGAACCCTCCGGGTCACCTGGGGCGGATCGCTGGTGGCGGGGCTCGGGTACCAGCTCACCGGGATCGTGGCGTCGCTGGTCCACCCGGGACATGACGGGAAGCTGTTCGTGTCGGCCGTGACGCCGCTCCTGTTCATGGGCATCGTCCGCGCGGTGCGCGATCGCAGCATCCCCGGCTACGGGATCATCGCCCTCGCCACGGGCCTGGCCCTCCAGGGACATCCGCAGGCGAGTTACTACCTCCTCGTCGCCGGCGCCGTCTGGGGCCTCTTCTGGGTGTTCGGACCCGAGGGCCCGACGGGGCCGGGCCGTCCCAAGGTCATCGCCGCCGCCGCGGGTGCCGTGGCGCTCGGGGTCGGGCTCTACGCGATCTACGCGCTGCCGATGGCCGAGTACGTGCCGTACAGTCCGCGCGCGGCCGGCGGTTACAACAGCGGCTGGGAATACGCGACCTCGTTTTCATTGCCGGCGTCGGAACTGCTTGGCCTGCTGATGCCGCTGATCGATGGGGGCACCACGCCGCATTACTTCGGCGCCAACGGGCTCAAGCTCCATACCGAGTACCTCGGCGCGATCGTGCTCATGCTGGCCGCCCTCGGCATGGTCGGCGGGGAACGGCGTCGGGTTCGGATCGCGCTGGCGGTCGTGGCCGGCCTCTTTCTGCTGGTGAGCCTGGGCGGCTCCACCCCGTTCTTCCGCCTCTGGTACGCCGTCATGCCGCTCAGCAAGAGCCTCCGGGCCCCCGGCATGGCGTTCTTCCTGGTGGCCATGCCGGTCGCGGCCTTCGCGGGCTTCGGCGCCGAGCGACTGTTCCGGGGTGAGGCCCGGCTTGGCGGCGCCTGGGTGGTGGCCGGTGTGGCGGCCGTGCTCGGCATCCTCGGGATCACCGGTCTCCTCCAGAACGTGGCCGAGGACATTTCCCGGATCACCAACTACTTCCCGGAGCGCGCCATTGCCAATGCCGAAGCCCTCCGGGCCGACGCGCTCCGCTTGCTGGTGGTCACCGCGGCCGGGGCGGGGGTCTTCTTCGCGATTCAGCGCCGGATGATCGGCGGGGCCGTGGCCGTGGCGGCCGTGGCCCTCCTGACCGCCGGCGACCTGGCGTTCGTCGTCCGGAAGTACTTCGAGTTCTCGCCCGGCGCCTCGGTGACGTACGCCAAGGACCCGATCATGGCCAGGATCGCGGAAACGCCGATGCCGTATCGGACCTATGCGCCGGCCGGGCCAGGGGAGTTGGAGGCACTCAATCCGTACCCGAAGAGCTGGCTCATGGCGGCCGGGATTCCGACGCTCTTCGGCTACCACGGCAACGAACTCCGGACCTTCGACGACCTGCTCGGCGGGAAGAACCTCTGGAAGAACCAGCTCAACCCCGCGTTCTGGAACCTGTTCGCGATCCGGTTCGTGGTGCTGACCCAGCCCCAGGAAATTCCCGGCTACCATCAGATTCTCGGCCCGGCCGAGACCTTCCATGGCCCGGCCTATCTCTACGAGGCCGATACCATCCCGCCGTACGCGCGGGTCATGACCGGCGCGGCCAAGATCCCGGACGCCGACATCGTGCCGACCGTGTCCGACCCGCGCTTCCCGGTCGACCGGGTGGTGATCTACGCCGACACCGCGTCCGTCAATCCTGAAGCGCTCGACGGAACCCTTCCGGCGCCGTCCACCCTCGCCGCCACGGTCACGGCCTGGCGACCCGGTCGGATGGAGATCGCGATCGAGGGGTCGTCGGCCAAGCCGGAGTACCTCGTGGTGGCCGAGAACTGGTATCACTACTGGACCGCCACGGTGGACGGGCAGGCGGTGCCGGTTCACCGCGCCCAGAACACGCTGCTCAGCGTGGTCTTGCCGCCGGGCGCCAAAACGGTCACGTTCACGTTCGATTCCAGCGCCTATCGGCGGGGCCGGCTGATCAGCCTCGCCTCGATGCTGGGTGTGCTGGCCCTGTTCGTGGTCCCCCTGGTTCGGTCGAGGCGGTCCGATGGCTGAGCGGTTTCTCGTCATCCTGCCGACCTACAACGAGAGCGAGAACCTCCCGCAGATCGTTCCGGCCATCCTGGAACAGGACGATCGGCTCGAAGTGCTGGTGGTCGACGACAACTCGCCCGATGGCACCGGGGCACTCGCCGACCAGCTCGCCCGGGCGTTCGCCCGGGTCCACGTCCTCCATCGAACCCAGAAGGAGGGCCTCGGCAAGGCCTATCTGGCCGGGTTCCGCTGGGGGCTCGACCAGGGGTTCGACCGCCTGCTCGAGATGGACGCCGATTTCTCCCACGACCCCAAGTTCCTGCCGACCCTCCTTGCCGCCGCCGATCATGCCGACGTGGCCCTCGGCTCGCGCTACAAGAGCGGCGTCAACGTCATCAACTGGCCGATGTCCCGCCTGTTGCTGTCGTACTTCGCCAACATCTACGTCCGTTGGGTCACCGGGCTCCCGCTGACCGACGCGACCGGCGGCTTCAAGTGCTTCCGGCGGGCCGTGCTGGATGCCTTGCCGCTGGATCGGGTCCGCTCCAACGGGTACGCCTTCCAGATCGAGATGAGCTTCCGGGCCTGGCGGAAGAAGTTCAAGCTGGTGGAAGTCCCGATCGTGTTCACCGACCGGGTCGAGGGCCAGAGCAAGATGAACAAGGCCATCGTTCGCGAGGCGATCTGGATGGTCTGGTGGCTCTGGATCGCCGACCGGATCGGCAAGCTGTGAGCGACGACCGCCGCTTCTACAAGATGACGGGGTCCGGCAACGACTTCGTCTGCCTCGACGGTCGGGATCACCGGCTCGAGGACTGGTCCCGGGAGCGGATCCAGGCCGTCTGCGACCGGCGTCAGGGGGTCGGCGCCGACGGCGTCGTCCACCTGGCCGCCTTGTCGGACGGCGCCATTGCCATGGTCTATTTCAACGCCGATGGGTCCCGGGCGGAGATGTGCGGCAATGCCGCCCTCTGTACCACCCGGCTGGCCGCCTTTCTGGGTCTGGCCCGGCCGGACCGGGTCGAACTGGAGACCGACTCCGGGCGCCTCGACAGCCGTTGCGTCGGGCCGGGGTGGGCGGCCGAACTCCGGTTTCCGGCGGTCGACGCTCCGGCACCCATCGGCCTGGCCCCGGCGCCGGGCGAGCGGCGGCTCTTCCAAGGGACCGTGGGGGTCCCGCACACCGTGATCTTGGTGGACGACGTCGCCAGGGCCCCCGTTGAGACCCGGGGCCGGAGCCTCCGCTTTGCCGCGGAGTTCGCCCCGGCCGGGACCAACGTCAACTTCGTCGGCCCGGTCCGGTCCGAGGACGCCTCCTGGGCGCTCCGGACCTACGAACGGGGGGTCGAGGCTGAGACCCTGGCGTGCGGCACCGGGACCGTGGCCACGGCGCTGGCCCTGGCGGCCGCCGGCCTGGCGGACCTCCCGATCCGGCTCCAATCCGGGAGCGGCTGCGTGTATTCGGTTTCGGCCCA
>JAEUJH010000264.1 GCA_016794825.1 Gemmatimonadota bacterium | reverse complement strand
TCGTCCCGCACGCCCTGGTACACGACCTTCCCGATCACCAGGGCGCAGCAGGCGGCGCTGGCCGTGAAGTTGTTCCTGGTCTCCCGCCAGAGCTGCGGCGCCTGGCCCGCCTTCCAGAGCTGGATGCTCCCGGTGCCGTCGACATGGTTCTGCCACGGATCGGCCCCGGCCCCCTGCCAGCCGTAGGGGTCGAGGGTGATCAGCTTGGTCGGCGTCCGCCGATAGACCTCGAAATGGAGGTGCGGCGCCGAGCTGCACCCCGTGTTGCCGGACACGCCGATCTGCTGTCCCACGGCCACCTGCTGGTTGAGCGCCACGTCGATCCGATCGAGGTGAGCGTACCAGGCCCACACCACGTCGCCGTTCGGGAGGGTGTACTCGATCATCACGTCGTGCGCGTCGGTCACGTCGCGGTTGAGCGGGGGACAGAAGAACGGCGCGTTGCTGGTCGAGGCCCGGGTCACCTTGCCGGGAATGACCGCCAGGAGCGGGGTGCCGGTCGGCATCAGCCAGTCATACCCGGAGTGACCGTCGACCATCCCGCCCCGCTGGGGATGCACCTCGCCCCAGAAGGTGGTGAAGATGTTGTTGACGTCGACGAACTCCTTCGGGATGTCGTGATCGAGGAAGTTGGTGGTGGGAAACTCGCCCGCGAACGGCTTGCTGAAGCTCGGCGCAAAGGTGGCCGAGACGACGTCGATGGTGGCGGTGCCGGAAATGCCCTCGCTGGTGGCCGTGATGGTGACGGTGCCCGCCGCGACCCCGGTCACCACGCCCGCCGCGCTGACGGTGGCCTTGGTCAGATCGCCGCTGGTCCACGCCACCGTCCGCCCGGACAGGTTGGCGTTGCCCGCGTCCTTGGGCTGCGCCGCGAGCGCGAGGGTGGCGCCGACCAGCACTTGCCCCGTGCCCGGCGTCACCGTGACGCTCGCCACCGGGGCGATTTCCAGCACCGCGTAGGTGCTGAAGCTCGAGGTCGGCGCCCGCACCGTCCGGGTGCCGACATCCACCGTGCCGCCCGGAAGCAGGGTCCAGACGTTGTTGACCAGCTTGTGGACCCGGAACTGACTCGGCGTCCGCCCCACCGCGGCCGCCGCGTCGTACTTGAGCGCCAGGGTCACCGGCTGCGAAAAGGTGGTGCCGTCGGGCCCGAAGTCGTACGCCGTCCCGGCGATCAGCTTGGGATCGGCGGGCGGATTGGTCACCGGGGTAATCGAGATCGGCACCGAACTGCCGGCGGCGCCGGCGGGGACGGTGACGGTGGCGAGCCCGTTGGTCGTGGTGACCGTGCCCCCCGTGGCGCCCACCACGCCGCCCTCGCGGACCGTGATGGTGGCCGAGGCGGAGACCCCTTCACTGGTGGCGGTGACGGTGGCGGTGCCGGCCGCCACGGCCGAGACCAGTCCGCTGCCCGACACGGTGGCCACGGCCGGCGGGGTCGCGTCCCAGGTGACGGTGCGGCCCGACAGGGTGTTGCCGGCGGCGTCCCGCGGCGTGGCGGTGAGCTGCAGGGTCTGCTGTGGCACCAGCGTGGCCGCGGTCTGATTCAGGCCCACCGATGCCACCGGAGCGGGCGGCGGGGGCGGGGGCGGCGGCGCCGGGGGCGACACCGGACCACTGCCTCCACACCCCGCCACCACCACCGCAAGCGCCGCCACCGTCAATCGCGCCATCCGCATGGTCCGTCTCCTCGCCATCGTGAAAGGGTCGGCTGGGTCGGCCGTCGCGTCGGTCCGGCCGGTCCGTCGCCATCATCAGCGACGAATCCAGCCCAACTCCGCCACCGCGTCCCTGGTTGCTCCCAACAGAGAGGCGGAAAGGCGGCCCGGGAAGGCTCACGCGAATCCGTCACCCTCGCCCACCGGCACCGATCCCACTAGGTTTCCCTCGCTGCCATTTTGGCACCGTCCACCGAAAACTCGAGAGCCTCCGTCCCCATGACCGATACCGCCGCTCTTCGCCAGACTCCGTTGGTCGACATCCACCGCGCCCTCGGCGGGAAGATGGTGCCCTTCGCGGGGTGGGAAATGCCGGTTCAGTACAAGGCCGGGATCATGGCGGAGCATCAGGCGGTGCGGACCGGACTCGGCGTCTTCGACGTCTCCCACATGGGCGAGTTCGAGGTCACCGGCCCGGACCGGAACGCGTTCGTCAACCGGGTCACCTGCAACGACGTCGGCGCGCTGGCGGCCGGCCAGGTGCAGTACTCGGCCATCCTCTCGAAGGAGGGGACCTTCGTCGACGACTGCACCGTCTACCGGTTCGACGACAAGCTGATGCTGGTGGTCAACGCGTCGAACCGCGCCAAGGCGTGGGAGCACATCGTCGACCTGAAGGGCGGCGCCAACATCCGCCTCCGCGACATTTCCGACGACATCGGTCTCCTGGCGGTCCAGGGTCCCAAGGCCGAGGCGGCGCTCCAGCCGATCACCTCGATCGCGCTCGACGGGATCGGGTACTATCACCACGGCACCGGGCGGATCGGCGGGGTGGACTGCTTCATTTCCCGGACCGGCTACACCGGCGAGGACGGCTTCGAGCTCTACTGCCGCTGGCGCGACACCGTGCAGCTCTGGGAGGCGGTCACCAAGGTCGGGGCCCTGCCCATCGGCCTCGGCGCTCGCGACTCGCTCCGGCTCGAGATGGGCTACGCGCTCTACGGGCAGGAAATCGACGACACCATCACCCCGCTCGAGGCCGGCCTCGGCTGGATCGTCAAGCTCGACAAGGGGTCGCCGTTCCTCGGGTCCGACGCGCTCCGGGCCCAGAAGGAGCGGGGCGTCTCGCGGAAGCTGGCCGGCTTCAAGCTCCTCGGCCGGGGCATTGCCCGGCCCGGCTATCCGGTCTGGGCGGAGGGGCGGCAGGTCGACGTGGTCCGGAGCGGCGGCCAGAGCCCGTCGTTAGGCATCCCGATCGGCACTACCCTCCTCCCGGCGGCGCAGGCCAAGACCGGCACCCGGTTCGAGATCGAGTGCCGGGGCGAGAAGCTCCCGGCCGAGGTGGTCAAGCGGCCGTTCTACGAGAAGGGCTCCGTCCGGAAGGCATGATCCGGATCGCCATCCTCACCGTGTCGGACGCGGGCGCCCGGGGCGAGCGAGTCGATACCTCGGGCGACACCATCGCGGCCTGGGCGGCGGGGCGGGGGATGGCGCTGGCGGCCCGCCGGCTGGTGCCGGACGACGTGCCCGCCATCGTGACCACCCTCCTCGAATGGGCCGACCACGGCGTGGCCGACCTGATCCTCACCACCGGCGGCACCGGCCTGACCGAGCGCGACGTGACCCCCGAAGCCACCCGGGTGGTGCTGGAACGGGAAGCGCCGGGCATTGCCGAAGCGATCCGGATGAGCGCGTGGCCCCGGTTCCCGAAGGCCGCGCTGTCGCGCGGCCTGGCGGGCACCCGGGGGCGGAGTCTGATCGTCAACCTGCCGGGGAGTCCGGGCGGGGTGCAGGACGGACTCCAGGTGCTCGATCCGCTGGTGG
>JAEUJH010000252.1 GCA_016794825.1 Gemmatimonadota bacterium | reverse complement strand
CAGAACCGAGCCAGACCCCGCGCCGCCGCGGCCGGAATGATCTCGTCCACGACCAGATCGACGTACCGCTCCCGCCGCTCGCGGTACTCGGGCGGGACGGTGTGCGCGGCAAGCAGGGTCGGCACGATGGTTTGCGGAACCTGGGCCTGGACCGTCCGATACACGTCGAGCAATCGGAGTTCGTGCTCCCGATCGAGTCCGTAGCCCGACTTGGCTTCGACGGTGGTGACGCCCAGGGCCGCCATTTCCCGGAGATGATCCCGACAGCGGGCCACGAGCGACTCGGTCGACGCCGCCCGGGTCCGGGCCACGGTCGACGCGATCCCGCCCCCCGCCCGCGCGATGTCGAGATAACTCGCTCCGGCCAGCTTGGCGACGAACTCCTCAGCCCGCCATCCACCGAACGCCAGATGGGTGTGGCAGTCGACGAGTCCGGGCACGACCAGGCGGCCGCCCGCATCCCATCGCTCACCGGCGTCGAAACCCGCCGGCAGGTCCGCGGCCGGGCCGACCCAGGTGATCCGGTCGCCCGCCCACGCGAGGGCCGCGTCCCGAATCGGGTGGACGTCGGCCTGAGCGCCGTCCGGGCGGCACTGATAGAGGATCCCGATGTTGGTGAGGAGGCCCATGGCGCCTCGATCCGGGCGGATCGGTTCAGCCGAGCATCGGGAGATCGACCCCGCGCTCCCGGGCCACCGCGATGGCGTCGTCGTAGCCCGCGTCGGCGTGGCGCATGACGCCAGTGCCTGGATCGGCGGTCAGCACCCGTTGGAGGCGGCGGTCGCCCGACTCGGTGCCGTCGGCCACCACGACCATGCCGGAGTGAATCGAGTAGCCGATGCCGACGCCGCCGCCGTGATGGAGCGACACCCAGCTGGCCCCGCAGGCGGTGTTGAGGAGGGCGTTGAGCAGGGGCCAGTCGGCGATCGCGTCGGAGCCGTCCTTCATGCCCTCGGTTTCCCGGTTCGGCGAGGCCACCGACCCGGTGTCGAGGTGGTCGCGCCCGATGACAATCGGGGCCTCGACTTTCCCCTTCCGCACGAGCCAGTTGAACTTGAGGCCCATCTCGGCGCGTTCGCCGTACTCGAGCCAGCAGATCCGCGCCGGGAGGCCCTGGAAATGGACCTTCTCGCGCGCCTTTCGGATCCAGCGGGCCAGTCCTTCCTTGTCCGGGAAGGTCTCGAGCACCGCGTCGTCGGTGACGGCAATGTCGCGCGGGTTGCCGGACAGGGCCGCCCACCGGAATGGTCCGGCCCCCCGACAGAAAAGCGGCCGGATGAAGGCCGGCACGAAGCCCGGGAAGTCGAAGGCGTTGCGCATCCCCCGCCGATCCGCCACCTGGCCGCGGAGGTTGTTGCCGTAGTCGAAGACGACGGCCCCGGCGCGCTGGTAGGCGAGCATGGCCTCGACGTGCGCCACCATCGAATCGAGCACCCGGGCCTCGTACCCCGTGGGATCCGCCTCGCGCGCCACCGCCGCCCCCTCGAGCGTTAGGCCGCGAGGGAGGTACCCGACCCGAAGGTCGTGCGCCGAGGTCTGGTCGGTGACGACGTCCGCCGGCACGCCCCGCCGAACGAGTTCCGGCAATACGTCGGCGATGTTGGCGACGAGCCCCACGGACAGCGCCTGACGGTTGCGCCGGGCATCGAGCACCAGGCCGAGCGCTTCGTCCAGGTCGGTGACCATCCGGTCGCAGTATCCGGTCGCGACCCGGCGTTCGATCCGGGTCGGGTCGACGTCGACGCCGAGGAACGCGGCCCCGTTCATCGTGGCGGCGAGCGGCTGGGCGCCGCCCATCCCGCCAAGCCCCCCCGTCACGACCAGCCGACCGGCCAGGGTGCCGCCGAAATGCTGGCGGGCCAGTTCGGCGAAGGTCTCGTAGGTGCCCTGGAGGATGCCCTGGGTTCCGATGTAGATCCACGAGCCGGCCGTCATCTGGCCATACATGGTCAGGCCGAGGTGGTCGAGACGGCGGAATTCGTCGATGGTGGCCCAGCGCGGCACCAGGTGGGCGTTGGCGATCAGGACCCGGGGCGCCTCGTCGTGGGTCCGGAACACGCCCACGGGTTTGCCGCTCTGGATCAGGAGCGTCTCGTCGTTCTTGAGCCGGCGGAGGGTGGCCACGATCGCGTGATAGGCGGGCCAGTTCCGGGCGGCCTTCCCGCCCCCGCCGTAGACGATCAGGTCGCCCGGCCGTTCCGCCACCTCGGGATCGAGGTTGTTCATCAGCATCCGGAGCGCGGCTTCCTGGTGCCAACCCAGGCACGACAGGGCGGTCCCGCGCGGGGCGCGAATCGGGGCGGTGGGAGCGACAGCGGTCATCGACGCCTCGGCGAACGTCACGCGCGGTCGAGCAGACCGCGGACCCGTTCCGCGAGCTCGGTCGGCGTGTAGGGCTTCTGGAGGAACACCGATCGCGGCGGCAAGGTCGCGATCAGGTTGGTCTCGTCAGTATAGCCGGAAACGAAGACCAGCGGGACCATGCAATCCGATTCGCGGAGCCGGGCCGCCAGACCGGCGCCGCCGAGCCGCGGCATCACCATGTCGGTGACGATCAGGTCGACCGGCCGGACCGCCAGCATGTCCAGGGCGGCCTGGCCGTCGGCCGCCTCGTCGACCTCGTAGCCGAAGTGGCGGAGCGACCCGACCGCAATGGCGCGAACCTGGTGGTCGTCCTCGACCACCAGGATCCGTTCGTGACCACGCACCCGCCCGGCCGCCGGCGCGGGCGCCACGGCGGGCGGGGCGGCCGCCGCGAGGGGCAGATAGATGGTGAAGCAGGCTCCCGCGCCGACCTCACTCTCCACCCCGATGTAGCCACCGGCCTGCCGGATGATCCCGTAGCTCGTCGCCAGACCGAGGCCGGTGCCACCTCCGGTGGGTTTGGTGGTGAAGAAGGGTTCGAAGAGCCGGCCCAGGAGCGGCGCCGGAATCCCGACCCCGGTATCCTGAACCGCGATGGCCACGTAGTCGCCATCGGGGATCGGCTCCACCGGGGTGGAGGCCCCCGCGAGCCGGGCCCGCCCCACCCTGACCTCGAGCCGCCCGCCTGACAGCATCGCGTCCTGCGCGTTGACGATCAGATTCAGGAGCACCTGCTCGAGCTGACTCGGATCGACCGCGACAAGCAGCGGCTCGGTCGCGGGACTGGCCGCGAACTCGATGTTGGCCGCCACCAAACGACGCACCATTTTCTCGATGCCCTCGGTGACCGAGTTGGCATCGACGACCCGGGGCGCCACGATCTGGCGCCGCGCAAACGCCAGGAGTTGCCGCGTCAGCTGGGCGGCCCGTTCGCTGGCCTGGACCACCTCCTCGAGTTCCGCCCGCCCGGCCGTCCCCCGAGGCATCAGCCCCAGGGCCAGATCGGCGTTGCCCTTGATGATGGTGAGGACGTTGTTGAAGTCGTGGGCGACGCCGCCGGCCAGCCGCCCCACGCTCTCCATCTTGTGGGCCTCCCGGAGCCGAGCCTCGAGACGATCGCGCTCGGTGACGTCGCGGGAGTTGATCACCACCACCGGCTCGGCGTCGTCGTGAACCAGCATCCCGACCGCCTCGAGCACGACCCACGATCCGTTCTTGTGACGGAACCGGACCCGATGGGTGGTGGGCTGTCCGGTCGCCAGACCGCGCTGCAGCGCCGCGAAGGCGCCAGGGACGTCGTCCGGATGGAGGTAATCGAAAGCGCTCTTCCCGATGCACTCCTCCGGCCCGTAGCCAAGCAGCCGCGTGATCGACGGGCTCTCGTACCGGACGATGCCATCGCGATCGAGGAGGGTGATGACGTCGCTGGAGTGCTCGATCATCCGCCGGAACCGCTGGTCCTGGCGGTGGAGGGCCTCGACCGCCTCGCGAGCCGCGGCCGCGTTCATTTCGGTGCGGCGTCGCTCGGTCTCGAGCGCCATGCCCACCAGCGACACCGCGATGGCCGCGAGCGCCACCACGTCGAGGAACGTAAAGGCCAGGATCTCGTAGCCGGGATCGACACCGACGAACCGCAGCGTGGCATACGCCGCGACGTGCAACTGGGTCAGTCCGTACGCCGCGAGCGCGGCCCCGAAGAACTTGGCTCGGGTTCCCTCGCCGCGACGGCCGATGAGAAAGCCGGCCGTCAGGAACGCGACCGCCGTCAGGACGGAGCGCAGCCCGACCCGGTACAGGAACCGGAGCCAGCCCCCGTCCGGATCGCCGGTGGCGGCGACGGCCGCCACGACACCGAGGGCCACCCCGACCGCCAGCCAGAAGCGAAGGCGACGCCCGCGAAACGAGTCGCGCCCCAGCAGTTCGAACGTGCCGGCCAGGAGGAGCACCACGGCCAGATACCCGCCCACCTGTCGGAGCACCGACAGGGCGAGGCGGACCGGATGAGCCGGCGCCACGTCGGCCAGCCACCCGAACGTCACCGCGCCCAGGAAGTGGGCCGACGCGGTGGCCGCCCAGCCCCAGGCCCAGAGCCGATGGTAGCGGTGGCGGTACGTCAGCCCGAGCCACGTCAGGACGCTGGCGAGCATGGCCGCCAGCGCCGAGGTAGTCAGGAAACCAACGAAGTTGAGGAAC
>JAEUJH010000250.1 GCA_016794825.1 Gemmatimonadota bacterium | reverse complement strand
GGCGACCCGGCCAAGCCATTCGAACACCCCGAACTCGAGGCGGCCTCGCGCACGTGGGACCCCAAGTCGGCCTGGGAGGCCGGCCTCGGCGGCACCGTCTGGGGCATGATGGCCTACGACGCCGACCTCGACCTGCTCTACATCGGCACCGGCAACTCGTCGCCCTACCCGATCTGGTTCCGAAGCCCCAGCGGGGGTGACAACCTCTACCTGGCCTCGGTCGTCGCGATCAAAGCGAGCACCGGCCGGATGGCCTGGTACTACCAGACCGTCCCCGGCGAGATCTGGGACTACACCGTGAGTTCCAATCTGGTCCTGGCCGAGCTCGACGTGAGAGGAACGCGCCGGAAGGTCCTGATGACGGCGCCGAAAAACGGTTTCTACTACGTCCTCGATCGAGCCACCGGCGCGTTCCTCTCGGCTGAGAAGTACGTCAGGGTCAACTGGGCCAGTCACGTCGATTCGGCCACCGGGCGGCCCGTCATCACCCCCGATGGGTGGTACGAGAAGGAGCCGAAGCTGGTCTTTCCGTCGAGCTACGGCGGCCACAACTGGATGCCGATGTCGTTCAGCCCCAAGGCCGGCCTGGCGTTCATCCCGACGATCGAGCGCGGCATGGTCTATCAGACCGACCCGTCGTTCTCCTTCAAGAATCACCACATCTACCAGGGAGTTGTCCTGGCCGTCGATCCGGCCATCACCAACCGCCTGACGAAGGGCGACCCGAGTCTCCTCGAGACCAAGGAGTTCCTCAAGGCCTGGGATCCGGTGACCCAGCGGGAGCGCTGGCGGGTGCCGCTGGTGGGACAGTTCAACGGCGGCGTCCTCTCCACCGCCGGCGACCTCGTCATCCAGGGACAGTCGGACGGCCACCTGGTGATCCGCCGCGCGGCCGATGGCACGGTACTCCGCGACATCGACATCGGGACCGGGATCATGGCGGCGCCGATGAGCTACGCGATCGACGGCGAGCAGTACATCGCGGTCATGGCGGGCTATGGCGGCGGCGTCGGAGCCCAGTTCTACCCCGGCGTGGCGGGCTATCGCCACGAGAATTATCCGCGGATCCTGGCCTTCAAGCTCGGCGGTGGCCCGGTGCCGCTTCCGCCCGTTCGGGTCGAGCCGCCGATTCCGGCCCCGCCGCCGGTGGAGGCCGACGCCGCCACGATTGCCCGCGGGGGCGAACTGTTCGGGCGCCATTGCGTTTACTGCCACGCCGGTCTCGGCGGCGCGGCGTCCGCCTACCCCGACCTGACCCGACTGCCGGCCGACGTCCATCAGCGATTCCGCGACATCGTGCTGGGCGGCTCGCTGGTGAAAGCCGGGATGGCCAGCTTTGCCGACGTCCTGGACGAAGCCGACGCCGACGCGGTTCACGCGTACCTGATGGCCGAACAACGACGCGCCTACGAAGCGAGGGGACGATGAGACGGATTCTGGGGCTGGTCGCCACGCTGGCGCTGGTGGGTCGGGTCGACGGGACGGGACAGGCGGCGCCTGGCCGAGCGGCGGCGACGATCACCGAGGCGGACATCAAACGACGGATCGGGATCATCGCCCACGACTCGATGGGCGGGCGCGACACGCCGAGCCCGGGCCTCGAGTCGACGGCCCGATACCTGGCCCGCGAGTTCGAACG
>JAEUJH010000209.1 GCA_016794825.1 Gemmatimonadota bacterium | reverse complement strand
ATCGACCGCGCCGGTGTCGGTGGTTCCGGCCGAGGCGATGACCAGCCAGGGCCGCCGCCCCGCGGCCCGATCCGCGGCAATGGCCGCCTCGAGCGCGTCCGGCCGCATCCGGAACCCCTCGTCGATCGGCACCTGATGGACCACCACTTCGCCCAGGCCGGCAATCCGCAGCGCTTTCTCGATGCAGTGGTGCGCCTGCGAGGTGAGATAGACCACCGCGGTGGCGAGGTCGGCGCCCTTGAGGCCGTGGGCGTCGCGAGCCGTCGCGATGGCGGTCAGGTTGGCGATGCTCCCGCCCGACGCGATGTTCCCGACCGCCGACTGGGGATACCCGACCAGGTCGGCCACCCAGCGGAGCAGCTGGTTTTCCATCCGGACCGGACCCGGCCCGGTAAAGAAGATTCCGGCGTACTTGTTGGAGATGGCGGCCAGGTAGTCGCCCAGGGCGGCGTGGTAGATACCGCCCCCGGGCACGTAGGCCAGATGGCCGCCCGACGCGGGATTGAGCCCCGGGGTCACCACCTCGCGTTCGAACAGCTCGATGACCCGCGCCAGTTCGAGCGGCTTCTCGCCGATCGGCTCGGCCAGGAGTCCCTCGCCCTTGCCGGCGTCGTCCTCGAAGGCCTTGAGCGTCTCGATCCGACGCAGGAACCGCTCGGCCGAGGCCGAGACGGCGTTCCGAAGGGTCTTGCGACGGCCGGCGCCCGGGTTGAGGGCCCGCGCCGCCCGTTCCAGTTCCCGCAACCGCGCCACCACCCGAGTCCTGCTCTCGTCCGATTTCATGGGAACGAAACTAACCCGCGAAACGGAAAGCGGGGCGGGCCGAAGCCCGCCCCGCCCCGAACCCGCCCCACCAGGGGCGGCGGACTAGAAGTCCGACCAGAGGTACTGGTTGGTGACCTCGTGGTGGAACTGGATTTCCGGGATCTTGATCTTGGTGCCGAGCGCCTTGGGGCACCGTTCGGCCGACGCCAGCTTCAGGTCGGCGTACTTCTTGTGGACCGCCTCGCCGAGCAGGTCGGCGGCGTACTTCGAGCCCTTGAACAGCCGAATCGCGTCGTAGATGTTGTCGGGCAGGAACTTGGTCCGATCGCGCTTCTTGTCGCCGTTTTCCGGCTCGATCGGGCCCTGGAACCCGGTCTTGAGCAGGGTGTAGAGCGCCATGTAGGGGTTGGCGTCCGGGGCGATCGAGCGGACCTCGATCCGGGCCGACTTCTCGTTGCCGAGCGGGATCCGGACCATCGAGCCGCGGTCGACCGGCGAGGCCTTGATCTGGTTCGGGGCCTCGAAGTGCGGGTCGAGCCGGCGATAGGCGTTGACGCTCGGGTTGAGGACCAGGCAGAGGTCCTGACCGCTGCTGAGGATCCGGTCGATGAACTTCCAGCCGAGCTTGGAGAGCTTGTCCTGACCCTTCGGGTCGAAGAACAGGTTCTTGCCCTTCTGGCTGACCGAGATGTTGGTGTGCATGCCCGAGCCGTTGATGCCGGTTACCGGCTTGGGCAGGAAGCTGGCGGTCATGTCGAGCTTGGCGGCCACCTGCCGGCAGATCAGCTTGTACAGCAGGACCTGGTCGGCCGCGACGCTGGCCTCGGTGTAGCTGTAGTTCATCTCGAACTGCGAGGGCGCCACCTCCGGATGGTCCTTCTCGTTGGCGAAGCCCATGGCCCGTTGCACTTCGGCCGCGCTGTCGATGAACGAGCGGAGCGAATCGCCCGGGAGGGAGTGATAGTACCCGCCGGTCGAGACGTAATCGAACTTGCCGGTTTCGTGGTAGTGCCGCTCGGCGTCGCGGCCCTTGAACAGGAAGCCCTCGATCTCGTTGGCGGCGTTGCAGACGAAGCCGTCCTTCTGGTAGAGCCGGTCGAGGTAGGCCTTGAGCTTGGCCCGCATGTCGGCCAGGTAGGGGCTCCCGTCCTTCTCGAGCACTTCGCCGAAGACCAGCACCTTGCCGGGCCCGAACACGTCGGACGGCAACCAGTAGAACGCCGGCCAGTCGATCCCGAGCCGGAGGTCGGACTCCTGCTGGGCCGAGAAGCCGCGGATCGACGAGCCGTCGAAGGTCAGGTTGTCGGCCGACTTGAGCAGGAACTTCTTGTCATAATCCAGCATGTGGAGCCGACCCTCGAGGTCGGCAAAGCAGACCGTCACCGCCTTGATCCGCTTCTCGGCGGCGAGGTACTTGAGCCGCTGGTCGCGGATCTTGTCCGCGCTGACCCGGGCCAGCCGCTCATGCTTGGCCTCGAGGTTCATGGCCTCGAGTTCGTCGTAGGGAATTTCGAGAAAGTCGCGCAGGCCGGCGGTCATCGGAGTCCTCGAACGGAAAATTGGGTGGTTGCTGGAACGCAACTATTCTAATCTGATACCGTATTATTGTAAAGACCGCTGGTTTTAACCTAAATTTGCAGTCAAATATCTTATGGACCAGCCAACGAGCCTCCCCGCCCCGTTCCAGACCGACGCCGAGATCGAGGCCCTCGTCGCCGGGTTCCGGGCCTGCCAGCTCCCCAAGGCGGCCTGGACCCACCAGGCCCATCTGGCCACCGGGCTCTGGTTCCTCGACCGGCTGGGCCTGGCAGAGGCCCGGCGCCTCCTCCCCGAGGCCATCCGCCAGTTCAACCTGTCGGTCGGCGGTACCAACACCGCCACCGCCGGCTACCACGAGACGATCACCCAGTTCTACCTGACGGTCATCGAGGATTTCCGCCGGGGCCTCCCCGCCGGATCGCCCCTGGTCGATCGGGTCAACGCCGTCGTCGCCACCCTCGGCGACCGCCGGCTGCCCACCCGCCATTTCAGCGAAGCCCTGCTCTGGTCGGAAACCGCCCGGGCCCGCTGGGTCGAGCCCGACCTGCTCCCGCTCCCCGCCGTCGAGCCGGGGCCCACCGGATGACCCGTCCCCGCCC
>JAEUJH010000207.1 GCA_016794825.1 Gemmatimonadota bacterium | reverse complement strand
CTCCGGGTCTACCTGCCGGCCGTGCAGATGCTGGTGTCCGACGACGGCGGGAAGACCTTCCGGCCGATGGAAGAGAAGATCCACGTCGACTACCACGCCATGTGGATCGACCCTGACGATCCGGAGCACCTGATGATCGGGGGCGACGGCGGGGTCGGGATCAGCTGGGACAAGGGGCTCAAGTGGATGTGGCTGCCCCACCTGCCGGTGGGCCAGTTCTACCACGTCGGCTACGACATGCAGTCGCCCTACAACGTCTGCGGCGGGTTGCAGGACAACAACACCTGGTGCGGCCCGAGCCAGGTGCGGTCGATCGACGGCAGCGCCAACGACAACTGGTTCGTGGTCAACGGTGGCGACGGCTTCGTCGGCAAGATCGACCCGACCGACTCGCGGATCATCTACGCCGAGTCGCAGGACGGCCGGGTCAATCGGATCGACCGCGTCACCAACGAACGGAAGAGCATCCGGCCCGAGGCGGCCGCGGGCGAGGCGCCGCTGCGCTGGAACTGGGACACGCCGTTCATCCTCTCGCCCCACGACCCGAGCACGATCTACCTCGGCGCCAACAAGCTCTTCAAGTCGACCGACCGGGGTCACTCGTGGACCGCGGTGAGCGGCGATCTGACGCTGGCCATGAACCGCGACACCGTCGACCTGATGGGGGTCAAGGGCAAGGACATCAAGCTCGCCAAGAACGACGGCGTTTCCGTGTACGGCACCCTGTTCACGGTGGCCGAGTCGCCGCTCAAGCGCGGCCTTCTCTATACCGGTTCGGACGACGGGCAGCTCCAGGTGTCGCGCGACGGCGGCGCGACCTGGACCAACGCCACCGCCAAGGTGCCCGGCGCTCCCCGGCTGGCCTACGTGTCGAAGGTGGAGCCGTCGCGGTTTGCCGAGGGGACGGTCTACGTCACCTACGACGGGCACCGGACCGGCGACTACGGCACCTACGTCTATCAGAGCACCGATTACGGCGCGTCGTTCAAGTCGATCGCGGGGAACCTGCCCGCGGGCCAGGTGGCGCGGACGATCACCGAGGACCTCAAGAATCCCGACGTCCTCTATCTCGGCACCGAGACCGGCCTGTTCGTGACCACCGACCGCGGGCGCTCGTGGGTCAGGGTCAAGGCCAACCTCCCGACCGTGCCGATCTACGAGATCACCCTGCACCCGCGCGACAACGACATGATCCTGGCCACCCACGGCCGGGCGCTCTGGATCCTCGACGACCTGACGCCGTTCCAGCAGTTCGGGTCGGCGCAGGGCAAGCCGGCCCATCTGTTCTCGATCGAGCCGGCGGTGCAGCGGATTCGGGCCGAGGATCGGATGCGGGAGTTCGAGGGCGACATGCGGTTCCTCGGTGCGAATCCGAAGAACGGCGCCGCCATCGGCTATCACCTGTCGGCCAAGGCCGACAGCGCCCGGATCGTGGTCAAGGATGCCGCGGGTGCGGTGATCCGCGAACTCAAGGGCGACGATCTCAAGGGCAAGCTGGCCGCCGGGGTCAACGTGGTGCACTGGGACCTCCGGACCGAACCGCTCCCGGCCTCGAAGCGCCCGGGCGGCGGCATCGCCTTCTTCGGGGGCGACGGGCGCGACGGGCCGATCGTTCTTCCCGGCACCTATGGTGTCAGCCTGGTGGTCAACGGGAAGGAAGCGGCCGCCGGCTCGGTGGCGGTGGCTCTCGATCCGGACGTGACGATCGCGGAGGCGGATCTCAAGGCCCGGTTCGACGCGCTCAAGTCGCTCCAGGCGCTCAACGGCAAGGTGCGCTCGGCCACCGACGCCCTGCGCGACGCCGACGAGCAGTTTGCCGGGATCCGGAAGGCGCTGGCCGACTCGACCAAGGTGCCGGCCGCGATCCGGGCCACCATGGACTCCCTCAAGAGTGAGCTCGACCGGGTCAAGCGCAAGTTCGGGATCCGGACCCCGGGCGAGGACCTCTTTTCGATGGACTTCAACGAGCTGCTCCGATCGCTGCCGATTCGGGTGGCCATGACGTCGTCGGACATCGGTGGGGCGCATCTCGGGTTGAGCGAGACCAATCGGCGGGTCATCGGCGAGCTCCAGACGGAGGTTCCGGCCGCGGTGGCCGACGCCAACGGATTCCTGGCCAAACTCGCGCCGTTCTACCGGCGGCTGGCCGAGGCTGGGCTCTACCCGGCGGCTCCCGAGCCGATCAAGTAGTTGTTTCCGGACGTCCGGCTGGAGGCCCCCACCCGGCACGCCACCGTCAACGCGGAGCCGGCGGCGGCCGGTTGAGCCGCAGGGTCGCCGCGTCCTCGGCGTACTCCCGCCGGATCGCGGCGAGCTCGGCGTCGATCGCCGCCCGGGTCCACCAGCGGCCCCGGATCAGCAGCCCCCGGATCGTCCGCGAGTGGCGGATATCCTCGAGCGGGTTCGCGTCCAGGAGGACGAGGTCGGCCCGGGCGCCCGGCGCCACGATCCCGAAATCGCCCTCCAGACCGAGGTAGCGGGCGGGCTCGCGCGTCGCCGCGACGAGCGCCTGGTACGGCGTGAGCCCCGCCTCCACGAACAGGGCCATCTCCTGGTGCACGGTGTACCCCGCCCCGGACACGTCGGTGCCGACGAGGAGCGGGGCGCCCGCATCGCTCAGCGCCTTGACCAGCGCGAGCCGGGCCGAGCGGGTGCCGGTGATCCCGGCCCGCTCGCGCGGACCGTACAGGTTGTAGAGCCAGTCGATCGCCGCGGCCATGGTCGGGTGTTCCCACTGCCCCGGCTCCCCCGCGGCGCGTCGAGGGCGGTCTACCTCGATGACCGTGTTGTCCCACAGCGCGAGGGTCGGGACGTTCCAGACCCGGTACCGGGCGGTGAGCTCCGCCAGGGCCCGGATTTTTTCCGGCGTACACCAGGCCCAGCCCTGGTAGATGTCGGTGGAGACCGGCCGCATTCTCACCGTCGGCGCGGCGCAGGCCACGTCGTACCCGGTCAGGTGCTCGATCGACCGGAGCCCACGCTCGAGCGCGTGCTCGAGGGGCACGGCCATCGGGACGTGGGCGGCCACGGTGAGCCCGACCTCCCGGGCGGTTGCCATCACCGTGTCGAACACCGCCGGGCTCAGGGTCGAGTAGACCTTGACCAGATCGTACCGACTCGCGGCCGCCTCGCGGACGAACGACGCCGCGGCCGCCGGCGTCGCGAACGTCCGCGGCCCCGGAAAGAGCGGTGGGTCGCCGTCCATCACGCCGGGCGACGCAAACATGCGGGGGCCCATGAGCTCGCCCCGGGCGATCGCG
>JAEUJH010000187.1 GCA_016794825.1 Gemmatimonadota bacterium | reverse complement strand
TGCGAGGTGCAGGTCAGATACCGGAGTCGGGCGGTACCGGCCACGGTTCGGTCGGTGGGCGCGGAGCGGATCGAACTCGATCTGCTCGAACCGGCACGCGCCATCACCCCGGGGCAGTCGGGGGTGATGTATTCGCCGGAGGGGCGGGTGTATGGTGGGGGAGTGATCGAATGAGCAACGCACCAACCACGAACTGGACGCGGGCCGGGCGCGCCGCGATCGTCGCCCTGGCCCTGCTCGGGGGCGGGACGCCGGCGGTCGCGCAGGAACGCCGGGCCATGACCGTCGACGACTTTCTCGGGCTCAAGATCGTCGGCGACCCCCAGGTGTCGCCGGATGGAAACTCGATCGCCTTCACGGTGACGACGCCGTCCCTGGGCGAGAACCGCAACGTGTCCCGGCTCTGGGTCCTGAGCCTCGTCGACGGAACCACCCGCGAGCTGACCGGCGGTCCCGGCTCCGACCAGCAGCCGCGCTGGGCCAAGGACGGCCGGACCCTGGCCTTCCTCTCGACCCGGAGCGGGAGCCCCCAGGTCTGGCGGATCCGGATCGACGGCGGCGAACCGAGCCAGCTCACCAACGTGTCGACCGGCGTCAACCGGTTCTGGTGGTCGCCCGACACGACGGCGCTGTTCGTCGCCTCCGACGTCAAGTGGCCGGCGGAAGGCGAACTCGACCGGCGGCACAAGGACTACCCGACCTCGGCCCGGATCTGGACCGATCTGTTCTACCGCCACTGGAACGAGTGGCGGACCGGGGTCCGCCAGCACCTGCTCCGCGTCGAGCTGGCGGGCGGCAAGGTGACCGACCTGACCCCGCTCGACCGCGACATCCCGACCCTGGCGCTCGGCGGCGAGGACGTCGCCGTGTCGCCGTTAGGCACCGAGCTGGCCCTGGTGGCCAACGCCGAGCCATCGGTGGCCACCAGCACCAACAACGACATCTTCCTGGTCGGCCCCGACGGCACCGGGATGGTGCCGATGACCGAGGCCAAGGGCAACGACCACAGCCCGGCCTACTCGCCCAACGCCCGCTGGATCGCGTACCTGTCGATGCCCACGGCCGGCTTCGAAGCCGACCGCCAGCAGTTGATGCTCTACGACCGCGCCAGCGGCGAGCACACCTCGCTCACCGCCGACTGGGACGTCAGCGTGTCGACCTTTGCCTGGGCGCCCGACTCCCGCTCGCTGGTGGTCACCGCCGAGGAGCGGGGCGACCAGAACCTCTACCGGATCGTGATCCCCACCGGTCAGCGCACGCCGGTGGCGCAGGGTGGGGTCAATTCGGCCCCCCAGTTCCTGCCCCGGGGCGAGGGCCTGGTGTACCTCAACCAGACCGCCGTCTCCCCGCCCGAACTCCTGCTGGTCCGGTTCGACGTCCGGCAGCCGGCGCGGCCGCTCACCCGCATCAACGCCGCCGCCCTCGCGACCCTCGATCTCCGGCCGGCCGAGAAGTTCGGCTTCGTTGGCGCCCGCGGCGACAGCGTCTTCGGGCTCCTGATCAAGCCGCCGGGCTTCGACTCGACGGTCAAGTACCCGGTGGCGTACCTGATCCACGGCGGCCCCCAGAGCGCCTGGACCGACACCTGGCACCTCCGCTGGAACTACGCGATGTTCGCCGCCCGCGGGTACGTGGTGGCGGCGGTCAATTTCCACGGCTCGACCGGCTACGGCCAGAAGTTCACCAACAGCATCTCCCGCCACTGGGGCGACCTCCCGTACGAAGACCTGATGAAGGGGGTCCAGTACCTCGAACGGGTGCCGTTCGTCGACGCCGCCCGGATCGGCGCGGCCGGCGCCTCGTACGGCGGGTACATGGTCTACTGGCTGGCCGGACACACCGACCGGTTCAAGGCCCTGGTGGCGCACGACGGCATCTTCAACACTGAGAGCATGGCCGGCACCACCGAGGAGCAGTGGTTCCCGATCTGGGAGTTCGGGGGCCCGCTCACCAGTCCCGAGGCCCGGACCCTGATGGCGCAGTGGTCGCCGGCCAACTTCGTGAGTCAGTGGAAGACGCCGATGCTGGTCGTCCATGGCCAGCAGGACTTCCGGGTCGACGTGTCGGAGGGCTACCAGGCCTTTACCGCGCTCAAGCTCAAGGGCATCCCGTCGAAGTTCCTCTACTTCCCCGACGAGGGCCACTTCGTGCTCAAGCCCCGGAACCGCCGGCTCTGGTGGGGCGTCGTGCTCGACTGGCTCGACCAGTATCTCCGGCCGGCCCAGCGCACGACCGGCCCGTGACCAGCTCGTTACAGCCCGAACGACGGTCGGGGCGTAATTTGGCCCCCATGGCTACGCCCGCGGCCACCGAACCGATCGATCTCCGGCATCCGTCGCTCTACCTGAACCGCGAGCTGTCGTGGCTCGAGTTCAATCGGCGGGTGCTCCACGAAGCGCTCGACCCGAGAACCCCGCTCCTCGAGCGGCTCAAGTTCCTGGCGATCTTCTCGTCGAACCTCGACGAGTTCTTCCAGATCCGGGTCGCCGGCCTCCGCAAGCAGGTGGCGGTCCGGTTCCAGGAGCCCGCCGAAGACGGTCTCACCGCCGAAGAACAACTCGCGGCCATTTCGGTGGCGGTCCGCGAACTCCAGCGCCAGCACGACCGCTGCCTGAGCCTCGAGGTCCTCCCGGCCCTCGCCGCCGGCGGGGTCCACCTGATCACCGACTGGCACTGGCTGACCGCGGCCGACCGGGCCCACCTCGGGCGGTACTTCACCGATCAGGTGTTTCCGGTCCTGACCCCCCTGGCCGTCGATCCCGCCCATCCGTTCCCGTACATCTCGAACCTGAGCCTCTCGCTCGCGGTCATCCTCCGCGGTCCTGACGGCGAGGAACGGTTTGCCCGGGTCAAGGTCCCGAAGATCCTCCCCCGCTGGGTCCATCTCCCCGGGGTCAACCGCTTCGTGCCCCTCGAGCTGGTCATCTCGAGCCACCTCGAGGCGCTGTTCCCCGGCATCGAGATCCTCGGCTGCTATCCGTTCCGGATCAGCCGGAACACCGATCTCGAGATCGACCCGGAAGAGGCCGAGGATCTCCTCTCGCTGATCCAGGAAGAGGTCCGCAACCGGCGCTTTGCCGAAGTCGTCCGTCTCGAGGTCAATCCGGCGACCCCGGAGTCGCTCCGCCATCTCCTCCTCGCCGAACTCAACGCCGATCAGGAGGCCGACGGCCTGGCCCTGGGGCCCGAGGACATCTACGAGGTGGCCGGCCTGCTCGACGCGGCCGACCTGATGACGCTCGCCAACCTCGAACTCGCCGATCTCCACGATCCGCCGTTCTCGCCGGTGACGCTCCCGCGGCTCGCGTCGGGTCGCAACCTGTTCGAGGTGATCCGCGAGGGCGACGTCTTCGTCCACCACCCGTACGAGAGCTTTGCCAGCTCGGTCGAGCGGTTCCTCCAGCTCGCCACCGAGGATCCCGACGTCCTCGCGATCAAGATGACGCTCTACCGCACCGGCGGCGACTCGCACATCGCCCGGATGCTGACCACGGCGGCCGAGCGGGGCAAGCAGGTGGCCGTCCTGATCGAGCTCCAGGCCCGGTTCGACGAGGAGAACAACATCCGCTGGGCCCAGCGGTTCGAGGACGTCGGCGTGCATGTGAGCTACGGCGTCTCCGGCCTCAAGACCCACGCCAAGGTCATCCTGGTCGTCCGCCGCGAAGGCAACGAAATCCGCCGCTACGTCCACATCGGCACCGGCAACTACCAGCCGAAGACCGCCCGCCTCTACACCGACTTCGGGCTCTTTACCTGCGATCCCGACCTGGGCGCCGACCTCTCCGACCTCTTCAACGTGCTGACCGGCTTTGCCGCGCCGGCCGGCTACCGGAAGCTGGTGGTGGCCCCGGTGGGCATGCTCGACCGGATCGTCGCGCTCATCCGCCGCGAGGCCGACCACGCCCGCGCCGGCCGCCCCGCCCGGATCCTCGCCAAGATGAACGCCATCAATCACCCGGCGGTCATCGCGGCGCTCTACGAGGCGTCCCGGGCCGGCGTGGCGATCGACCTGATCGTCCGCGGCATTTGCGCGCTCCGCCCCGGACTGCCGGGCGTGAGCGAGCGGATCCGGGTGATCAGCATCGTCGGCCGGTTTCTCGAGCATTCGCGGGCCTGGTACTTCCACAACGACGGCGACCCCGACGTCTTCATCTCGTCGGCCGACTGGATGCCCCGGAACCTCGACCGCCGGATCGAATCGGCGGTGCCGCTCGGCACCCCCGAGCATCGGGAGCAGGTCCGGCAGTTACTGGAATCGATGTGGGAGGACAACCGGCAGGCGTGGGAACTCTCGGCCGACGGGAGCTGGCGCCAGCGGAGTCCGGCCGACGGGCAGCCCGAGCGGTCCACCCATCCAGCCCTGATCGAGCGCTACCGCCACGACGCTCGC
>JAEUJH010000180.1 GCA_016794825.1 Gemmatimonadota bacterium | reverse complement strand
GACACCCGGCAGGTCTCGGAGAGCCGCCAGGACCCGGGTCTTGAAGCCCATCGGGTCGCGCGCCGCGGCGTCGGCGTCCGCCGGGTTGACCCGGAAGGTCAGGACCCGATTCGGGTCGAAGCCGACGTCGACCGATGACAGCCGAACGAAGCTCCGGATCATGAGGCCCGCGCCGATCAACAGGACCAGAGCCAGCGCCGCCTCGAACCCCACCAGCCCGCGCTGCATCCGGGTCGGCCGGCTCCCGACCGACGCCGCCGGCTCCCCGCGAAGCTCGGCCAGCACCGACCGCGTCACCGCCCGGCGGGCGGGCACCAAGCCGACCACGAGCCCCGTCGCCACGGTGATGATCAGCGCGAACCACAGCACCGGCTGCGAGATCGACACGACGGCGGGGTCGAAGAGGTAGGACAGTCCCCCCGGGGCGCTCCCGCCCGGAGGACTGAGCGAGACCAGGGCCCGGCTGGCGACGCCCGCCGCCGCCACGCCGAGGCTCCCGCCCAGCAGACTCAGCGTGAGGCTCTCGACCAGCAACTGCCGCCGAATCACGTTGGGGCCCGCGCCCACCGCCGCGCGGATCGCCAGTTCCCGACCCCGGCCGACGGCCCGCACCAGAAGCAGGCCCGCGACGTTGGCGCAGGCAATGAGCAACAGCAGACCGACGGCCGCCATCAGGACCACGACCGCGGCGCCGGTGGTCGGATCGGCCTTGAGTTCCGCCAGCGGAGCGGCGCTTGCCGACCAGGGGGCCTGACCGACGCCGGGATACTCCGCGGCCACGACCGAGCCGACCGACGCCATGGCCCGATCGAGGTCCGCCGTCCCGACCCCGGGCCGGATCCGGGCCACGACGCCCAGCCAGTGATTGCCGGCCTCCTCCAGGATCTCGGCGTACTCGAGCGTCGGAACCATGGCGAGCGGCACCCAGAGATCGACTGGCCCGGACAACGAGCGGAACTCGGGAGCCATGACCCCGACCACCGTGAACGCCCGGGAACCGAGGGTGATCGACCGGCCGACGATCGCCGAGTCGGCCCCGAAGCGACCGCGCCAGAGTCGGTGAGAGAGGACCGCCACCGCGTCCCGATCGGGAACCGAATCCTCGGCGGCCGAGAAGGGCCGGCCGAGCGCCAGGCGGGCGCCGAGCAGCTCGAAGTAGGCGGCCGAGACTTCCTCGACGACCAATCGCTCCGGCACGCCGTCGCCGCGGAGGTTGGCACTGGTGGTGTTGAACCCGGCCAGGCGTTCGACGAAGGGCACCTGCGCCGCCATGGTCCGGAACTTGGGATACGACCAGGGGAACCGGGCGGTGGTGGCGCCATCCTCGCGAGCCACCACATGAAGGGTGACCAGTCGATCCGCCTCGGGATACGGCAACGGCGCCAGCAACGCGGCATGAGCCAGCGCAAACACCGTCACCGCGCCCCCGATGCCGAGGGCAAGGGTCGCGAGCGCCGCGGCGGAGAATCCGGGGCTCCGCGCCATCGACCGGATCGCGACCCGGACGTCGCGGCCGATCAGGTCGAGGGCCGATCCGATCCAGACC
>JAEUJH010000149.1 GCA_016794825.1 Gemmatimonadota bacterium | reverse complement strand
CCTGGCACCGGCTTGGCGTCGGCATCCCACCCGGGATTGAACGTCAGGGTGTTCCGTTCGAACATGCCCTGGAACAGGCCGATGACGTGGCTGCCGTTCTTGAGGATCAGCCAATTCTGGTCGTTCCCGCCGAACACCGTGAATCCGAACTTCTGGTAGAACGCCTTGGAGGCCTGGAGGTCCTTGACGGCCAAGCTGATGGAAAACGCGCCGAGATTCATGGGTCTTCCCGCCGAGAGTTGAGGGCCGAACGTTTCAGAAATCCATGACTTGATCGAGTCCGCGTCGGAGCCCGACGACCGAGCCGACCGCGCGGATGGCAAGCAACGCCCCGTCGACGTACGGCTCGGCACTGGGCCCGGCGTCGTGCCGGAGGGCCAGGCGCTGGCCCGGCATCCCGAAGACGACCTCGGTCGAGAGCGAGAAGCCGGGCAGGCGGATCGAGTGGACCCGGGAGCCGCCGAGGTCGGCGCCGCGGGCCGCTCGCTCGCCCATGGTGGCCTCGAGGGGCACGCCCGTGGCAGGGGGCCGCACCGACGACAGCCGATGGGCCAGTTCCCGGGCCGTTCCGCTCGGGGCATCGACCTTCCGCTCGGAGGCGTAATCGATGATTTCCCAGCTCGGCAGATACCGCGCGGCCGTTTCGGCAAACCGCTGCAGGAGCACGACCGGGATCGCGAAGTTGCCGACGGCCAGCACCTCCCGCCCCGCGGCGACGGCGGCGGCGTGGATTCGGCGGTAGTCGTCGTCGGTGAGGCCCGAGGTCCCGACGACGACGTGCAGACCGCGTTCGAGGGCCGTCATCACGTTAGGCAGGGCGACCGTCGGCTTGGTGTAATCGAGGAAGACGTCCGCCGGGCGGTCCAGCGCCTCGGCGGCGGTACCGAAGACCGGGGCGTCGAGCCGGGGTTCGGCCAGCACGTCGCCCAACGACCGCCCCGCGTGGGTCCGCGACACGGCGGCGACGAGCCGGATGTCGGGCGTGGCGGCCACCGCCCGGGCCAGGGCGGAGCCGGCCCATCCGGTGGCACCGGCAAGACAGAGGCGGATCACGGCAATCTCCCGGGCGATGTCAGTGGCCCGCCGCGTACCCATCGCGGCGGGGGTCGGAGCCCGCCACCCAGCCCTTGCCGCGGCGGACGATGGCCTGCCCTCCTCCAAAGTACACCGCGAGCCCGCCCATGATCTTGCTGGTGTCGTGCCGCTCGTGACCCATGGCCTCGAGCGCCGCCACCACCGACGGGTCGATCGGCGCCTCGAAGCCGACCAGCTTGCCCGCGGCATGATTGAAGCGGGCCGCGTCGAGCGCCTGCTGCGGATCCATCCCGAAGACCAGCATGTTGAGGAGGACCTGGACGTGCGCCTGGGGCTGCTGGGCCCCGCCCACGATGCCATAGGCCATCCATGGTTCGTCGCGGCCGTTGGCGCCGATCCTGGTGACGAACCCGGGAATGATGGTGTGGCGCGGGAGCCGGCCCGGCGCCAGTGAATTGGGCCGATCGGGCTCGAGGCTGAAGCCGACGCCGCGGTTCTGGAGCGCGAACCCGGTGCCCGGAATCACCACTCCCGAACCGAAGCCGCTGGCCAAGCTGGTGATGAGCGAGACCATGTTGCCCTCGGCGTCGGCCGCGGTGACGTAGGTCGTGTTGGACCCGGGGCCGACCACGCCCGGCTCGGGATCGGGCGACGCTCGCCGGGGATCGAGCCGCGCCCGGCGGCTGGCGATGAAGGCATCGGAGAGGAGCTGGGCGGGCGCCACGGTCATCTGCGCGGGGTCGCCGACGTAGCGGCCGAGGTCGGCGTAGGCCAGCTTCTTGGCTTCGATCAGATGGTGGAGGTAGGGAGCGCTGTTGTGGCCCATGGCGGCGAGATCGAAAGGCTCGACGATCCGGAGCATCTCGAGCGCCGCGATTCCCTGCCCGTTAGGCGGCAGCTCCCAGAGCCGGTAGCCCTTGAACGGCACCCCGATCGGATCGACCCACTCGACCCGGTGACGGACCAGGTCGTCGAGGGTGAGGAACCCGCCGCGGGCCCGGAGCCCGTCGACCACCGTCCGGCCAAGCGACCCACCGTAGAACGCGGCGGGTCCCTTGGCCGCGAGTTCCCGGAGCGACCGGGCCATGTCGCGGTTGACGAACCATTCGCCGGCGGCGGGCGCCCGGGTGCCGTCGATGAGGAGAGCCCGGCGGCCCCCGGAGTCGAGCCCCGCCGCGAAGACCGCCCATTCCGCCGCGATGATCGGGCTCACCGGAAAGCCGTCCTCCGCCAGGCGGATGGCGGGGTCGACGGCCTTGGCCAGCGGGATCGTCCCGTACCGGCCGAGCAGCGCGGCCCAGCCGGAGATGGCGCCGGGCACGGTGACCGTCTCGACCCCGCTCGACGGCATCCGCCGGTGGCCACGCCGGGCGAGTTCCTCGATGGTCATCAGGGCGCCGGCCCGCCCGCTGGCGTTGAGTCCGATCAGACGCCGTTCCTTGGCCGACCAGATGATCGCGAACAGGTCGCCCCCCGGACCGCTCATCATCGGCTCGACCAGGCCGAGCACGGCGGCGGTGGTGACGGCGGCATCGATGGCGTTGCCGCCATCCTGAAGCACCTTGATCCCGGCCTGGGTGGCGAGGGGCTGCGGGGACGCCACCACGCCGTGGGGCGCGTAGACGGCGGAGCGGCCGGCCAGGGACCGCCCGGACTGGGCCCCGGCCGGGGCTCCGAGGATGAGGGCAACCGCCAGCACGACGAGGGTTTTCATTCGAGACGCCTCTGGATCGGGACGGACCTACAATGGTAACTCGGCCTCGGCCCGGGCCGGCAGGCTCCACCGCTGAAAACCGGGGTCGCGGACCTCAGGACCGTCGGAAACTACGTCGAGGAACTCGGGCGGCCGGAAGCGAGGTCGAGGAGACGAGGGTAGCCGGAAGCCAGGTCGAGGAGACTAGGGTAGCCGGAGGCTGATCAGGTGGAACGCCAACGAGAACCACCCGACGTACACCAGCGCGCCCGCCACGAGGGTCCCCGCCACCCTGACGCCGAGGCCACCTGGCCGCCGCCAGGCCTGCCATGCGTTCCGGACCGCCACGGCGGCTCCCGCCAACAACGCCACGCCAACGATCTGCAGCAGCCGGATCCACGGCCCCGAGCGGAGTGACGACGGCGCGTCCATCGCCATCACCAGGAACCACCCGACCAGATAGACCACGGCCACCACGGCCAGGAGCGCGGTCCGGCGCTGCCATCGGGTCGACCCGTCGTCCACCCGAGCAGCGCGGCGCCGCCGCCGGCGCTCGACCAGCAGCGCCAACGGCCAGAAGACCGCAGCCATCAGCAAGGTGAGGGCGGTGACGCCGAGCAGCGGCCCGTTGAGTCGGGCCGTCCGCAGAGCTGGCACCCGGAGATTCACCCAGAAGGAAGCGGTCGCGTCGGACCATACCGAGCGAACCCGGCCATCCCGCACGTCCATGAGGAGCCGCGCCTCGCCCCCGACCTCGCGCCAGACGAACGGCTCGATCTCGCGCCAGGTCCGCCGCCGTCCGTCGGTCGAGAAGGTCAGTGCCGGCGGGGTTTCGATCGTCCCGTCGGGATTGGCGCGAATGACGAGGTCGAGGCCGAGGAAGCGTCCGACCAGCGCCAGCGCCTCCTGATAGTCACCGGTCGACTGACGCGACCAGAGGTACTCGCCGGCCGCGAGCCGGGCGTGGGCGGCGCCGGTGGCCGTGGCCGGTTCGGCCGGCCGGCTTGGGCGGGGGAAATACCGATCGACGAACTGTTCGAGCAGCCGCGTCCTCAGCGCAAAGGCCGCCGGGAAGAGACCGTCGACCGTGCCATCGCTGTTCATCGCGACGAAGATCCCGATGCCTTGATCCGGAAGCACCCGGAACTCGGCGTGAAAGCCCTCACCGTCGCCCGAGTGGCCGACGACCCGCCGCCCCGAGGTTCCCGTATGGAAGAGGCCCAGCCCAATCGGCTGGGCGCCCGCCATCGGGACGAAGGCGGCGGATTGCATCAGGGCCACCGTCTCGGGCTCGAGGACCTGGGTGTCTCCAACCCGCCCCCGCTGGAGCAGCGCCAGCAGGAAGCGGGTCATGTCGCCGGCGGTGGTGGAGAGGCCGCTGGCCGGCGCGTCGACGGGCGACAGCTCGTGGATCAGGTTGGGCGGGTACGGCGAGTCGGAGGCCACCCGGTAGTTCCGGGCCTCGTGCCGCGCCAAGGCCTCGGGCACCGTCATCCGGAAGGTCGACCGAGTCATACCTAACGGTCCGAGGAGGTGTCGCTCCACGTAGTCGGCAATCGTCAGCCCGGAGACCCGCTCGACCAGATAGCCGGCGAGATTGAGCGAGTAGTTGGAGTAGGCCGGCACCGTTCCCGGCGGGTAGATCCGGTCCGGGATTCGAAGCAGGTGACGGCGGAGCGAGGCCGGCGGAACGAACCGGGGGTACGCGGTTTCCTCGAACCCCGCGGTGTGGGTCAGGAGGTGGCGAAGGGTAATCGGCGCCCCGAAGGCCGGCGGGATCTGGAAGTCGAGATACTCGTTGACGTCGCGATCGAGGTCGAGCTTGCCCTGCCCGACCAGTTGCAGCGCCGCGGCGGCCGTGAACGCCTTCGACACCGAGGCGACGCGGATGACGGTGCCCTCGGGATCCATCGGGACTCGCCCGGCTACATCGGCCCAGCCAAACCCCTTCTCGAACAGCACTGCGCCGTCCTTCACCACCGCGATCACCAACCCGGCAATACCCCCCCGGGCCAGCCCATCGGGGACGAGACCGCCAAGCCACCGCTCCAGGTCGGCAGCGTCGAGGACGCGGACCGAATCCCCCCGGGGCGCCGCGACCGGGGCCTGGGCGGTCGCGGCCCGGTTGAGCGGGACCAGTAGAGCAGCAATGGCGAGGATGGCGCGCATCGGCAGGCGGTCCTTCGAGTGGGTACGATCCCGTCCGGATCGGTCCGGTGCGAGCCGGAGGTCGCGCCGGAAACCGGCCGACGCATTGGCCAGCCGGAAGTGTAACCCGGCGGCTGGCGACGATCGACCGCCCCGGACCGGTTCTCTCCCGGCGGGCCGGGGCTTAGGTTTGACCGTCCCCACCATCCGTTCGACGCCACCGGACCTCTCCATGCCCCAGCTCGTCGCCCTTCTCCGCCCCTCGCGGCCCGCGCGCGTTCCGGCCGGCCGAGCCCTGCTCGTTGCCCTCAGCGTGGCCACCGTCAGTTGCGGCCGGGGCGCCCCCGCGGCGGACCCCGACACGATTCCGGCCCCGACGAGCCACGCCGAGATCGCCCTGCGGCTCACCGCGCTGATCGAGCACGAGATGCGGGACAAGGCAATTCCCGCCGTGTCCATTGCGTTGGTGGACGGCGACCAGACGGTCTGGGCCCGGGGGTTCGGCGCCGCCGACGCGCCGGCCGGCACCGCCGCCACCGCCAACACGGTCTATCGGATCGGCTCGGTGTCCAAGCTGTTCACCGACCTCGGCATCATGCAGCTGGTCGAGCAGGGCAAGCTCGACCTCGATCAGCCGATCGACCGATACCTCCCCGACTTCCGGCCCGCCAACCCGTTCGGCGGAGCGATCACGCTCCGGCACCTGATGTCCCATCGGAGCGGTCTGACCAGGGAGCCACCGGTCGGCAACTACTTCGATCCGAGCGACCAGGTCCTCGAGCACATGGTGTCCAGCCTCAACGGCACCAGCCTCTTCTACGCGCCGGGCGAGCGGGCCAAGTACTCGAACGCGGGGATCGGCACCGTCGGCTACGTGCTGGAGAAGCTCTCGGGCGAGCCGTTCCCGAAGTACCTCAAGCGAACGGTGCTCGAACCGATGGGGCTCCGCTCGAGCGCGTTCGAGCCAGAGTCGACGCTGACACCCCGGCTGGCCAAGGCGTGGATGTGGACGTATGACGAGCG